>NZ_JACBWZ010000218.1 GCF_013870595.1 Streptomyces sp. WELS2
TCCCGGCGCCGCCGATCACGATGAGCGGGTCCGCGGGTGGCTCTCCAGCGCCTTCAGCAGGGCGCGCGCCGCCGTGGCGTAGACGGTGGGGTCGGCGATCGAGCGCCGCACGGTGTCCGCGAAGTCCCGGGCCGCGTTGCCCGGCCGGAGGCCGCCGGCCGGCACGGCAGCGATCACCCCGGTCCGTGCGACGGTCACGGCTTGCGGGCGAGGCCCCCGTGCTCGGCGACGATCCCCAGGGCGGGCGCACCGGGTCCGGGACGCCACCGGGTGACCGGCACGACGCCGGGCTCGACCGGCTCCAAGCCGTCGAAGAACGCGGTGCGCGCGTCGCCGGCCGCCTCGCCGACCGGGTGGTTGTCCTTCCCGCCGGGCCGGCGGTTCCGGATGCGGGCCGGGTGCGGCACCGAGGTGCCGATCGCCGGGTGCGGCGCCGGATGGGTCCTCAGCGGTGTTCCTTCTCCCGTCCGGGGCCTGGATCCGGCCACGGCCCACCCCCAAAGCCTTCGCCGGCCCCTGCCCGGCCCACGCCCCCACACCGGCCGTTCACCTCCCGGTCGGCCGTTGCCGGGCCGATAGGGAAAACCCTCGATTGACCCGGCCAGAGGTGACATGGCTCGGTCAATGCTGTCATTCTCCCTGCGCACGCCGATCCACCCCACCCGTTCACGGATCGCGGCACCGCACGGCTCAGCTCACCCGGGCAGCAGACCCCGCTGCCCGTCGATCACCTCACCGGCCGCCGACCGGCGACCGCGGCAGGAGGAGTACGAGTGAGACCCCACAGACCCCTTCCCCACAAGCGCGCCACGGCGGCGGCCGCACTGCTGTCCACCGCGGCGTTCCTCGCCGTCGGCCTCCAGGCGGTCCCGGCGACCGCGGCCCCGGCCGCCCCCCACCCCGGCCCGCTGCGCACCGGCGGACTGGAGGCGAAGCTCAGCCCGGCCCAGCACCAGGCACTCGTCGAGAGCGCCCGGGCGAAGACCGCCGACACCGCCCGCACCCTCGGCCTCGGCACGCGGGAGAAGCTGGTCGTCAAGGACGTCGTCAAGGACAACGACGGCACCCTGCACACCCGTTACGAGCGCACCTACGACGGACTGCCCGTCCTCGGCGGCGACCTCGTCGTGCACACCCCGCCCGCCTCGCTGGCCAAGGGGACCGTGAGCACCACCTTCAACACCAAGCGCACGATCAAGGTGCCCTCCACCACCGCCACCGTCACCAAGGCCACCGCCGAGGCCAAGGCGCTGAAGGCCGCCAAGGCGCTGGCCGCGGTCAAGCCCTCGACGGACAGCGCCCGCAAGGTGATCTGGGCCGGCGCCGGCACCCCGAAGCTGGCCTGGGAGACGGTGGTCGGCGGCCTCCAGGACGACGGCACCCCGAGCCGGCTGCACGTCATCACCGACGCCACCACCGGCAAGGAGCTGTACCGCTACCAGGCGGTCAAGACCGGCACCGGCAACACCCAGTACAGCGGCACCGTCAGCCTGAACACCACGCTGTCGGGCTCGACGCACCAGCTGAACGACACCACGCGCGGCGGTCACAAGACCTACAACCTCAACCGGGGCACCTCCGGCACCGGCACCCTGATGACCGACGCCGACGACGTCTGGGGCGACGGCACCGGCTCCAACACCCAGACCGCGGGCGCCGACGCCGCCTACGGAGCCCAGGAGACCTGGGACTTCTACAAGAACACCTTCGGCCGCAGCGGCATCCGCAACGACGGCGTCGCCGCCTACAGCCGGGTCCACTACAGCAGCGGCTACGTCAACGCCTTCTGGGACGACAGCTGCTTCTGCATGACCTACGGCGACGGCTCCGGCAACACCCACGCGCTGACCTCGCTGGACGTGGCCGGCCACGAGATGAGCCACGGCGTCACCTCCAACACCGCGGGCCTGGAGTACAGCGGTGAATCGGGCGGCCTGAACGAGGCCACCTCCGACATCTTCGGCACCGGCGTGGAGTTCTACGCGAACAACCCCAAGGACGTCGGCGACTACCTCATCGGCGAGAAGATCGACATCAACGGCGACGGCTCGCCGCTGCGGTACATGGACAAGCCGAGCAAGGACGGCGGCTCCAAGGACAGTTGGTACTCCGGGCTCGGCGGCCTGGACGTCCACTACTCCTCCGGCCCGGCGAACCACATGTTCTACCTGCTCTCCGAGGGCAGCGGCACCAAGACCATCAACGGCGTCACGTACAACAGCCCGACCTCCGACGGTGTCGCCGTCACCGGCATCGGCCGCGACGCCGCGCTGAAGATCTGGTACAAGGCGCTGACGACGTACATGACGTCCAGCACCGACTACGCCGGCGCCCGCACCGCCGCGCTCAACGCCGCCGCCGCGCTGTACGGCACCAACTCCGCCCAGTACGCGGCGGTCGGCAACGCCTTCGCCGGCATCAACGTCGGCAGCCACATCAACCCGCCCAGCAGCGGGGTGACGGTGACCAACCCCGGCAGCCAGTCCGCCACCGTCGGCACCGCCGTGAACCTGCAGATCCAGGCGAGCAGCACCAACACGGGCGCGCTGACCTACAGCGCCTCCGGCCTGCCCGCCGGCCTGTCGATCAACGCCTCCACCGGTCTGATCTCCGGCACGCCCACCACGGCGGGCGGCTACAACACCACCGTGACGGTGACCGACTCCACCGGCGCGACCGGCACCGCCACCTTCGCCTGGACGGTCAGCCCGGCCGGCGGCGGCTGCTCGGCCACGCAGGTGCTGGCCAACCCCGGCTTCGAGTCCGGCAGCACCGGCTGGACCTCGACCAGCGGCGTCATCACCACAGACAGCGGCGAACCGGCCCACGGCGGCTCGTACAAGGCGTGGCTGAACGGCTACGGCTCCACGCACACCGACACGCTGTCCCAGTCGGTGGCCGTCCCGGCGGGCTGCAAGGCGACCCTGACCTTCTACCTGCACATCGACACCGACGAGACCACCACCAGCACCCAGTACGACAAGCTGACGGTGACCGCCGGTTCGAAGACCCTCGCCACCTACTCGAACCTCGACGCGGCCTCCGGCTACAGCCAGAAGACCTTCGACCTGTCCTCGCTGGCGGGCTCCACGGTCACGCTGAAGTTCAACGGCGTGGAGGACTCCGGCCTCCAGACCAGCTTCGTCGTGGACGACACCGCCCTGACCACCGGCTGATCACGTGACACCGCTCGCGGTCCCGCACCCGGCGCACCGGGTGCGGGACCGCGCCGTGTCAGGAGAGCGGGTCCAGGGTGAGGTACGCCTGCTGCGGACTGCCGTCGTGCACCAGCGACTCCTGGTGGCCGACGTCGTCGAAGGCGAACGCGTAGGCCTTGCCGTCGGCCGTCTGCGCGTGGACCGCGCGCGCGTACTGGTTGGTCACCGCGTCCCGGTAGAAGTCGGCCGCCGTGGCATCCGGCTGGTTGGGGTTGACCAGCAGGGTGGACCGGTTGAAACCGGCGCACAGCGTACGGGAGATGGGCCCGCGGACGGTGTCGTTGGGCGCGTCCAGCAGCTTGTGGCAGCCGAAGACGCTGGACGCGTCGGGCTTCTGGAAGCTGGTGACGACCGTGCCCGCGGAGTTGGTGAAGTTCATGACATTGCCCGAGACCCGGCCGTAGTACTTGGTGTTCGGCTGGTCGGCGAACGGCGTGACGGTCAGCGTCGACGTCGTGTACTTCTGCCAGACCCGGTTCACGTAGTCGTCCATCACGTTCGCCGGCAGGGCCCCGGTCTCCACCCCGTACAGCGGGGACAGCGCGCGCAGCACCGTGCCGTCGGAACGGGTCTGGACGAGGTTCCCCCAGCCGCCCGGCTGGGCGCGCAGCGCGGCGAAGAAGCCGCTGAAGCCGCCGGACTTGAGGTGCCCGGTGGTGGTCACCCCGCCGTCGGCGCGCTGCACCCCGACCGCGTACGGCGCCGAGAACATGTCCACCTGGGTGCTGTTGAGCCACAGCCCGGCGTCGTTGAGCGTGTACTCCGACCAGTTGAAGAGGATGTCGCGGTTGGGGTCGGACGGGTTCTGCACGGCCGGCTGGACCAGTCCGCCGGTGGTCAGCCGGAAGTCCAGCTTGCGGCCGTAGGAGAAGTAGATCCGGCCGGAGAACTTCGGGATGCGGATGGTCGTGGACCGGCCGGCGGCCGGGCCGGGTATCGCCGCGTCCGGCGCGGGGGTCGGCGGGTTGCCGCCGGCCGGCCAGGCGTGGAAGACGCCGTCCGCGTCGGCCCAGCCCTGCCGTCCCGAGGACAGCTGGGTGCCCAGGTCGTAGACGTAGACCGGTTCGGAGCGGCCCGAGTTGTTGGTGATCTTCAGGGGGATGGTGTCGGGGACGGCGGCGTCGGCGCGGCCCGGGGTGCCGAGCGCGAGCAGTCCGCCGAGCAGCGCCGTCGCGGCGGCCAGGGGCAGCACGCCCCGCGTGAGCGTGTGAGGCACTCTCCACCTCCGTGTGGGGTCGGGGTCGTACGGATATGGTCCGTACCAGTTCTGAGAGCGCTCTCAGATTCCAGCCACGACGGGTTCATGTCAATGTCCGGGACGGCATCGGCCCGGCACCCGCCGGCCGGCGGGCACCGGGCCGGGCCGGTCAGAACGTGCGCTTGAGCAGGTCGAGCAGGGCCGCCCAGTGCCGCTCGTCGGCCTCCCGGTGGTAGGCGGGGGTGTCTGCCTGGGTGTAGCCGTGGTGGGCGCCGGTGTAGACCTCGCAGGTGTGGCGCACACCGGCGGCGTCAGCGCCTCCTCGAAGCGCGCGATCTGCGCCGGGGGCAGCGACGCGTCCTCGTCGGCGTGCCCGAAGTACAGCTCCGCGGTGATCCGCGGCGCCTCCAGGTGCGGGCTGTCCGGGTCGTCGGTGGCCAGTGCGCCGCCGTGGAAACCGGCCGCCGCGGCGACCCGGTCCGGGTGGGCGCCCGCCGTCCACAGCGCGAGCCGGGACCCCATGCAGTAGCCGGTCAGCGCGACCGGACCGTCCGTCACCAGCGGGCTGTCGGCCAGCCAGCGCAGGTAGGCGCCCGCGTCCCGCCTGACCAGGTCCGGTGTCAGGCCGGCCAGCATCGGGCCGAGCCGCTCCCAGATGGCCGGGTCGGCGCCGGGGTCGATGAACTCGGGCAGGTCCACGACCGGCGCCCGGCCGAGCCGGTAGAACACGTTGGGCAGCAGCACGGTGTAACCGGCCGCGGCCAGCCGGTCGGCCATCGACCTCAGGTGCGGTCGCGGGCCGTAGGCGTCCTGGTAGAACAGCACGCCGGGATGGGGGCGGCCGTCGGCGGGGTGCGCGAGGTAGGCGTCGGCGACGCCGTCCTCGGTCGGGATGTCGACATCGTCTCGCCGGACATCGGTCATGGTGGACAGGCCCTCCCTCGGGACAACGGGCGGCGGGCGGCGGTGGCTCCCGGCGCCATGGCTACGGCCATGCTGTCACGCAAGATCGACGACGCGCCGACGCGTGCCGGGCGTGGCCCGGCGCTCAGTCGAAGCGGCTGGTGTCGCCCGCGCCCCGGCGGACGATCTCCGCCTCGCCGCCGGAGAAGTCGACCACCGTCGTCGGCTCGGTGCCGCACTCGCCGGAGTCGACCACCGCGTCCACCGCGTGGTCCAGCCGGTCCTTGATCTCCCAGCCCTGGGTCAGCGGCTCCTCCTCGTCCGGCAGCAGCAGCGTGCTGGACAGCAGCGGCTCGCCCAGCTCCGCCAGCAGCGCCTGGGTGACCACGTGGTCCGGGATGCGCACGCCCACGGTCTTCTTCCGCGGGTGCATCAGCTTGCGCGGCACCTCGCGGGTGGCCGGGAGGATGAAGGTGTAGCTGCCGGGGGTGGACGCCTTCACCGCCCGGAAGACATCGTTGTCCACCCGGACGAACTGGCCGAGCTGCGCGAAGTCCCGGCACATCAGCGTGAAGTGGTGCCGGTCGTCCAGCCGGCGGATGGCACGGATCCGGTCCATGCCGTCCCGGCTGCCCAGCCGGCATCCGAGCGCGTAACAGGAGTCGGTCGGATACGCGATGAGCGCTTCCGAGCGCACCGCGTCGGCGATCTGGGCGATGCTGCGCGGTTGCGGGTTGTCGGGGTGCACGTCGAAGTACTTCGCCACCCGTCGAGCTTATGCCGTCCCGGACACCACACGCGCCTCGAGGGCGGCCATCCGCCTCCGCGTCCCCCGCACCCCACGCCCGGGCAGGGCGTCCGGCGGAGATCCCCGCGGTCGATACCTATGAGGACATACCTGTTTGACATGGGTATGACCCCATACCTATTCTCGGAGGCATGTCCGGATCCAGCGCCCCTCAGCGGGACATCGCCGGCGTCGCCTCGGCGCTCGCCGACGCCCTGCCGGCGCTGTACCGGGCCCTGGACCGTCGCGTCGCCCGCGACTTCCCCCACCCCAAGCCGCCCGAGGGACACCTCAACCTGCTGCGGCACGTCGCCGAGCACGAGGGCGCCACGGTACGTGAGGCCGCCGAGGCCCTGCTGATGAAGCCCAACAACGTCAGCGCGCTGGTCTCCCAGCTCACCGAGCAGGGTCTGCTGGAGCGCCGGCAGGACAGCACGGACAAGCGGATCGTACGGCTGCGCCTCACGCCGGTCGCCCGGCGGCGCCTGGCCGAGGTGCACGCACTCCAGGCCGGTCATCTCACCCAGGTCCTGGGCGCACTGACCGAGGGCGAGCTGGACGCGCTCGGTTCCGCCCTCGGCGCGCTCGTGTCACTGACGCGCGGACTGCGCGCCGCCGCGCACTGACCCGTACCTCCGTACACCCCCGCGTCCGTACGCGCACCCGGGCGTGCGCGCTTTCGTGCGCCCCGACCCTCGCGCCCCCTCACTCGGGACACCCGTGGGCGTGAGCGTGCTCCGGCGTCTTTCCCGGCTTACACCCGTATCCCTCTTCCACCCCGTATCAGACGAGGCTCAGCCATGCCGTCCACCTCCGTGGATCACTCCGCCGTGCCCGCCACTCCCGCGGCACCGGCCACCGCCGCCGCCCGGCGGCGCGCCAATCCCTGGCTCACCCTGTGCGCCGTCGCGTTCGGCCTGTTCATGGTCCAGCTCGACGGATCCGTGGTCGCGATCGCCAACCCCGAGATCGGCCGCGAACTGCACGCGTCCACCGCCCAGTTGCAGTGGGTCACCAACGCCTATCTGCTGGCCCTGGCCGCCACCCTGATCCTCGGCGGCAAGCTCGGCGACCGGTTCGGCCGGCGCACCTTCTACCTCGCCGGTGTCGCCGGCTTCGCGCTGTCCTCCGTCGCCATCGGCCTGTCCGGCTCCATCCCGGGCGTCGTCGCCTTCCGCGCGCTCCAGGGAGTCTTCGGCGGGCTGCTGATGCCCAACACCCTCGGCCTGCTGCGGGCCGTGTTCCCGCCCCGCAGGTTCGGCATGGCCGTCGGCATCTGGGCGATGGTCTCGGCCGTGTCCACCGCCCTGGGCCCCATCGTCGGCGGTCTGCTGGTGGAGCACGTCAGCTGGGAGTCCGTCTTCTACATCAACCTGCCCATCGGCGTGGTCGCCTGCGCCTTCAGCGCGTTCGTGCTGCCGCAGTCGAAGAACGCCGACGGTGACGACGGCTTCGACGTCACCGGTGTCGTGCTGCTCGCGCTCGGCCTGCTGAGCGTCGTCTTCGGTGTCGTCAAGGGCGAGACCTGGGGCTGGACGTCCGCCGGCACCTGGGCCGCGATCGGCGTCGGTCTGCTCCTGCTCCTCCTGTTCGGCCGGCACGAGACCCGTGTGCGCAACCCGCTGCTGCCGATGCGGCTCTTCCGCAGCCGCGCCCTGACCGTCGGCACGGTCATCACCGCGCTCAACTTCTTCGTCATGCTGGGCGTGATCTTCTTCGTCATGCTCTATCTGCAGAACGTGCGCGGGCTGACACCCGTTCAGGCGGGCGTGCGGACCCTGCCGTTGAGCCTCGCCTCGCTCGTCGCCTCCCCGCTCGGCGCCGCCCTGACCGCGCGGTTCGGCGCCCGCTTCTGCATGCCGCTCGGCATGCTGCTCCAGGCCGCGGCCTGCTTCACCCTGCTCAGCTGGACCGGCGACTCCTCGTACGCCACCATGTGGCCGCCGTTCGTGGCGCTCGGGCTCGGCGTCGGCATGGTGCTGTCCGCCTCGTCCGACGCGATCGTGGGCAACGCGCCCGTACGGGACGGCGGTGTGGCCGGCGGCCTCCAGGCGACCACGCTGCAGATCGGCGGCGCGCTCGGCACGTCCGTGCTGGTCTCCGTCATCAGCGCCCGCGTCGGCTCCACCCTGCGCACCGAGCTGACCGGCGCCGGCGTGCCGGGCGGCCTGGCCGGGAAGCTGGCCGAGGCCAAGGACGCGGTGGCCATGGGCGTCGCCCCCGTCTCCCCGGACATGCCGGGCACCCTGCGCGCGGCGGTGGCCGAGGGCAGCGGCCGTGCGTTCATGAACGGCGTGCACGCCTCCGCGGTGGTCACCGGCGCCCTCTGCCTGCTGGGCGTGGCCCTCGCGGCGGCGGGGATGAAGGAGGGGGCGCGGGCCGGGGAGGGATGAGACCGGCGCCGGAGGTTTTCCGGATCGGCCGGAATTCGACTGCGTACATCCCGTGATGCGGGGCATCCGACCCCTGAGACGCCCGGGGCTCCCCCCACC
>NZ_JACBWZ010000219.1 GCF_013870595.1 Streptomyces sp. WELS2
GACAACATCCTGCTCTGCCACGCCACCTCCACCTACCCGGCCAAGGCCCCCGTCGTCTGCTGCCCGTCCGGGCGATCTACGCGGAACCGGCCGCCGCTTCCTCCGCGCGCGGCCGCCAGATCCTCGCCCGCTTCCCGGAGGCGGAGCTGATCGAGGTGGACTCGCACTGGCGCATCCCGGGGCTGCACGGCAACGAGGGCAATGTCGAGCGCTGGGTGCGGGTGAAAGGCGAGACGCTGGTCCTGGGCGAGCGCAAGACGCTGACCACACGGCCCAACGGGCGATCCGCCGACTGGATCGCCCCCGGCGCCTCCAACGGGTGCGCCATGGCCTGCGCCTACTGCTACGTCCCGCGCCGCAAGGGCTACGCCAACCCCATCACCGTCTTCACCAACATCGACGCCATCCTCGCCCACCTGGCCCGGCACATCGCCCGCCGGGGAGCCAAGCCGGAACCCAACCAGTGCGACGAGTCGGCCTGGGTCTACGACATCGGGGAGAACGGCGACTGCTCGGTGGACGCGCTGATCAGCGACAACACGGCGGACCTGGTGCGCGCCTTCCGCCACTGGCCCACCGCGAAGGCGTCGTTCGCCACCAAGTTCGTCAACCCGGACCTGCTGGCGCTGGACCCCCGAGGCCGCACGCGGATCCGGTTCTCCGTGATGCCCGCCGCGGACTCGCGGCTGCTGGACGTACGGACATCGCCGGTGGGCGACCGGATCGCCGCCGCGGCGGATTTCCTGGACGCCGGCTACGAGGTCCACTTCAACCTCTCCCCCGTGGTACTGCGCCCCGGCTGGGAGGAAGCCTGGAGCGAGGTGCTCCGGGAGCTGGACGACATCCTGCCCGGCCGGGTCAAACGGCAGGCTGCCGCCGAGGTGATCCTGCTCACCCACAACCGGGACCTCCACCAGGTCAACCTGGGCTGGCACCCCCGGGCCGAGGAGCTGCTCTGGCGCCCGGAGCTGCAACAGGACAAGCGCTCGCAGAACGGCGCGCTGAACGTCCGCTACGGCGACCAGGTCAAGGCGCGGGCCGTCCGCGCCCTGCGCGGCCTGGTCGCCGCGCACGCGCCCTGGCTGCGGATCCGGTACGCCTTCTGAGCCGCGGCCCGTCTCCCGCCCGGTGGTCGTCGGCTCGAGCGGTCCGGGCGGGCCCGGCGCGGCCGGCGGGGAACAGGGCGACCGGGACCCGCACGGGCGTCAGCCTCCTCCAGGGGGGCGGCGGGGCACGGCGCCGGATGCGCTCGGCTCGCGCCCTCGGGGCGGCGGTGCCGTGTGCTCGGCGGTGCGGACGATGTTGCGGGCCATGCCGCCGAAGACGACCGCGTGCCAGGGCGAGACGCTCCACCAGTACAGGTGGCCGAGGAGTCCGTGCGGGTGGAACAGTGCCCGCTGCCGGTACCGGACCGGTCCGCCGTCGTCGCCGTCCACGCTCATCTCCAGCCAGGCCAGTCCGGGCAGCCGCATCTCGGCGCGCAGCCGCAGCAGCCGGCCGTGTTCGATCTCCTCGACCCGCCAGAAGTCCAGGGAGTCGCCGGTCCTGAGGTGCCGGGCGTCACGGCGGCCCCGGCGCAGGCCGACACCGCCCACGAGCCGGTCGAGCCAGCCGCGCACCGCCCAGGCCAGGGGGAAGGAGTACCAGCCGTGCTCTCCGCCGATGCCCTCGACGACCGCCCACAGCGCCTCCCGGGAAACCTTCGCGTCGCGTTCGCGCACGTCGCTGTAGAGGCTGCCGCCCGCCCAGTCGGGGTCCGTGGGCAGCGGGTCGCTGGGCGCGCCGGGCACGGAGGCCGACGACCACCGGGTGGTGACCTGCGCGTCACGGATGCGCTGGAGGGCCAGCCGGACGGCGTCGTCGAAGCCGATCGGGTGTCCCGGCGGGCTGGGCACGTACCGTTCGATGTCGTTATCGCGGCACACCACCTCGTGGCGCAGGGACTCGGTCAGGGGGCGGGCGATCGAGGCCGGGACCGGCGTCACCAGGCCCACCCAGTGGCTGGACAGTCCAGGGGTGAGGACGGGGACGGGCAGGATCAGCCGTCGGGGCAGTTCCGCCACCGAGGCGTAGCGGCGCATCATGTCGAGGTACGTCAGCACCTCCGGTCCGCCGATGTCGAAGGCGCGGTTCACCTCGCGGGGCAGGCGGGCACAGCCGGTGAGCAGGCGGAGCACGTCCCGTACGGCGACGGGCTGGATCCGCGTGCGCACCCAGCGCGGGGTGACCATCACCGGCAGCCGCTCGGTGAGGTAGCGCAGCATCTCGAAGCTCGCGGAGCCCGAGCCGATGATCACTGCGGCGCGGAGCACGGCCGTGGGGACGCCCGAGGCGAGCAGGATCCGGCCGACCTCGGCGCGGGAGCGCAGGTGCGGCGACAGCTCGGATTCGGGCACGGAGGCGGGGGTGAGACCGCCCAGGTAGACGAGCCTGCCGACGCCGGCCCGGCGGGCCTGGGCGCCGAAGATCCGGGCCGCCGCGCGGTCGGTCTCCTCGAACCCGCGGCCGGTGCCGAGAGCGTGCACGAGGTAGTAGGCCACGTCGACGCCGGTCATCGCCCGGGCCACCGAGTCGGCGTCGGTCACGTCGCCCCGGAGGATCTCCACCCGGTCGGCCCAGGGGTGGTCGCGCAGCTTGCGCGGGGTGCGGACCAGGCAGCGCACCCGGTACCCCGCGTCGAGCAGCTCCGGCACCAGGCGGCCGCCGATGTACCCCGTGGCGCCGGTGACCAGGCAGACCGGCCCGTCACCCGCCTGCGGTCCGGCCGGTGTGATGTCGTCGCTCATGGTCGCTCCCGCCGTCTCTGCCGCCGGCAACCGCGCCGTGACGCCCGCCGCCTCCTCTCCACCGTGCGCCCGTACGGCCGGACGCGCCTCCGCTCCGGCGGGACGCGCGTCTTTCCACTGCCGTCCGGGCCGTTTGACCGGTCATGCTTTCCCGGGGTTTCCGGCACGGCCTTGGAAAAAGACATGACATGCCGCTCCCCGGGGCGGCTAACACCTGTCATGTGCAGTGCACACAGGCGGCGGCAGACCGCGCACCGATCCGCCCAAAGTTTCCACGATAAGGACGGCGCGACGGAAACCCGTCGCGGCGCTCCGAGCGGCCGCAGCGCGGTCGGGACTCGGGCGCAGGTACCGGCGACACCCCTGGCGGGGGGCTCGGAGGCGCATCACGGCCGCGTGTGCGGCCGAGGGGGCGCGAATAAGGTCTTCCGGTATCACTTGCATATCTCTACGGTCACCGGACGCCCGATGAAAACGTGGAATAACAATTCGCCTTCCCCGGCGGCGGGGACCGGCCACGGGGGCTTGACTGAGTATTGCCCTCCGTGGACCCTCATGGTTCATGACGACAAGTCACCGAAAACGTCAACTGGAAGAGTTGTCTCATTTCCTTCGCACGCGGCGAATGCGCCTGACCCCGGGCGACGTCGGACTCACCACCTCCGGACGCCGTCGTACGCCCGGGTTACGCAGGGAGGAGGTGGCCGTCCTGGCGGGCGTCGGTACCTCCTGGTACACGTGGCTGGAGCAGGGCAGGGACATCAACGTCTCGGACGCGGTGCTCGGCGCCATCAGCGGGGCGCTGCGCCTCAACGCGGCGGAGGAGATCTACCTGCACCGGCTGGCCGGCCTCAAGGCGCCGGAGGACGCCGCCCGGGCCACCACCGGGCCCGACGACCCGCGGCGCCTGGCCGAGATCGTGAACCACTGGTTCCCCAACCCGGCGCTGGTGCGGGACCGCTGCTGGAACATCCTGGCCGCGAACTCGGCGGTGCCGGAGTTCCTCGGCTTCCCGGGGCCGGGCGCGAACATCCTCGTGGAGTTCTTCACGGACAAGGCGTGCCGGGAACGCTATGCGCACGGCGACGCCCTGGCCCGCAGCTCGGTCGCCCGCTTCCGCGCGGACGTGGCCGACTGCTTCGGCCGGCCGGAGGTCGAGCGGGTCCTGGCCGAACTGAACCGGAGCAGCCCGGAGTTCGCCGAGCTGTGGAGCGGCCACGAGGTACTGGAACCGGTCAAGGCCCGGACGAAGGAGGTGCTCCATCCCGAGGTCGGGACGCTCGGTTTCGACGTCCACGAGTGGGAGCTGGCCGCGGACCACGAGGTCCAGCTGGTCCTGCATATGCCGACCGTGCAGGAAACGAAGGAGAAGCTGGACGCCTTCTTCGCGTCGGCCGGTCCGGACGCGGAGGATCCGGACCGGCCGGGCGAGGAAGGCGACGAGGACGGTCAGTCGCCCTCGGCGAAGGCGAGCGCGGCGGCGTAGCTGTCCTCGAACGTCTGGTAACGGCGGATCAGCCCGTCGCGGACGGTGAACCTGATCGCGAAGGGGCTCTCGAACGGTTTCCCGGTCGAGGTCACCTTGTGCTCGAACGCGCCGAGGACGATGGCGTCTTCACCGTCCGTGACGATCCGTTCGATGTCGAACCGCTGCGTCCGGACAGCGGCCACGAACCGCTGGAAGTAGCCTTCGACCTCGTTCCGGCCGACGAGGTGCCCCGTCCACGGGACGAGCGGGGCGCCCGCCACGACCAGATCGGCGGTGTCGGCGAACAGTTCCGGCAGCCCGGCGAGGTCGCCGGCGCCGAAGCGGCGGAAGAATTCCCGGACGGTTTCGGCGGTGCTCCTGGTCATGCGCGGTGTCCCTCCCCGGCGAGGTCCTCGCTGTGGGCGGAGACCGCGGGCGCGGCCAGCGAGGCCAGATGCCGGTGGACGTGCCCGAGGCCCGGTGCGAAGTCCTGGGCCGCGATGTAGTGGTCCGGGCGGACCAGGACCGCCGAGAAGCGCCGGCCGCGCGTGATGCGGACCCGCACCAGCTCCTCGTAGGCGTCCTGGAGTTCCGCGAGGGCGGAGGGGCGTTCGCCGGACGCGGGGAGCGTGACGAGCAGGGTGTAGCGGTCCACCGGCAGTGTCTCGCGCGTCGCGGGGTCCGCCACCAGGTGCCCGTTGCGCTGCCGGGACCGGCCCGGCCGACCCCCCGGGTTGCCGTCGACGGCCGGACCGGCCGGGTAGTTGTTGGTCAGGCCCGCGAGCCAGGGCGAGTAGAACCGGTCGAAGAGGCCGCTGCGGCCGGCGAACCGCGCGGAGACGTCCCGCAGCGTGATCTGCCAGCGCTTGTCCAGCATCCATGCCCTCGTCTGCACCTCGGCCTGCTTCACCACGGCCCGCGCCACGGCGGCGCGCTCGCTGCCGTAACTGTCCAGCAGCACCGGCGAGGCCGCGCCGCGGTGCACCAGCGCCAGCTTCCAGGCGAGGTTGTGCGCGTCGGTGACCCCGGTGTTCAGACCCTGGCCGCCGGCCGGGCTGTGGATGTGCGCCGCGTCGCCGGCGAGGAAGACGCGCCCGGCCCGGAACCGCTCGGCGTGCCGGGCGTGGATGCTGAACGTGGTCTGCCAGGAGATGTCGTACAGCGTGAGGCCTCCCGGCCCGCGTTTGTCGACGAAGTCCTGGAGCACCTCGGGCGTCAGGTCCTCCGGCTTCATGCCGGGCGGACCGGCGGTGAACACCCGGAACCGGCCGTTGTGCAGCGGGACCAGCACCATGATCCCGTTCTCCGTGCAGTAGTAGTGCACGGCGTCGCGCTGTAAGTCCCCGTCGAGCGCGGTGTCGGCCAGGATGAACAGGTTGGGATAGGTCGCTCCCGTGAACCGCACGCCGATGGCCTTGCGTACGGTGCTGCCCGCCCCGTCGCCGCCGACGACGTAGGCGAACTCGCCGGTGGTCTCCTCTCCGTCGGGACCGCGCAGCGTGGCGAGCACGCCGTCCGGGTCCTGGCTGAGCCGGGTCAGCTCGGTGCGCCACTCGACCGTCCCGCCGTTGCGCTCCAGCGCCTCGCGCAGCAGTTCCTCGACGTCCGGCTGAACGATCACCATCGGGCGGGTGCGGTCGCCGAAGACGATGTCGCAGATCGGGTCGGTGCCGGAGTTGTACCGGAAGGAGTGCACCGGCAGACCGTGCTTGTCGATGTACGCGGCGGCGCCCAGCCCCCGGAACACCTCCAGGGTGCGCGGCCACACCACCAGCGCCTTGGTCAGCGGGCTGGGGCCGGCCGCCTTGTCGACCAGCCGCACCGGTACGCCCCGCCGGGTCAGTTCGGCCGCGGCCGTCAGGCCCACCGGGCCCGCGCCGACGACCAGTACGGGCCTGTCATCGGGCTTGCTCATGACGTCTCTCCCATCGTGATCGGTTCCTTGGTGCACCGGTCCGCGGTCGCGGTGCCCTTCGGCCCGGGGGCGGTGCGCAGCATGCGCATGATCACCGGGGCGCCCACGGCGCACACGGCCGCGAGCAGCCACAGCACCGTGTGCAGGGCGGAGGTGTAGGCACCGGAGACCAACTCGGTGAAGCCGGCCCGGTCGGCGGCCGGCACCTGGTCGGCCACCGCGCCGATCTCGCCCTGTACGACCCGGTTGGCGAGGTCGCCGGTGCCTTGCCACCATGCGCCCGGGTCCTTGAGGTTGTGCCGGGTGATGCTGACCAGGACGGAGCCCATCCCGGCGATGGCGACGGCCTCGCCGGTGAGCCGCATGGTGTTGAACAGCCCGGCCGCCATACCCGCCCGGCTCGCGTCCACGGCACCGACCGCGGCGCCGTCGAGCAGGCCGAAGGAGATGCCCACCCCGGTGCCGATGACGAGCAGGGGTCCTGCGATCGCCAGGGTGGTGGAGTTCTGGTCGAGGACGGTCAGCCAGGCGGCACCGCCCGCGACCAGCAGCAGGCTCACCCCGAGCGGCACCGCCGTGCCGGCCTTGCGCGCGAGCGCTCCGCTGAGCACGGGCAGGGCGAGCACCGGGCCGCTGAGCAGCAGCATGGTCAGGCCGGCCCGCTGTGAGCTCATGCCGCCCACGCCGATGAAGTACGACGGAAGGAAGACCAGCAGGCACACGAAGCCGAAGGCCAGCAGTACCGGCATCAGCCCGACGGCGACGAACTTCGGCTCACGCAGCAGTGACAGCTCCAGCAGGGGCCGCGCCCGGCGCTTCTCGATCCGGACGAACACGGTCAGCAGCACAGCCGCCAGTACGGCGAGGGCCGGCACCAGCGGGTGCCCCCAGCCCAGCTGCGGTCCCTCGACCAGGGCGAGGGTGAGCGCGAACAGGGCGCCGCTGAACGTCGCCGCCCCGGCGTAGTCCACGCCGCCCGCGGCAGGGTCCCGGGATTCGGTCAGGAGCGGGCCCGACAGCAGGACGGCCGCGGCGACGGCGGCGTGGGCGAGGAACACCGAGCGCCAGCCGAAGGCCCCGACGAGCAGCCCGGACAGCGAGGGCCCGAGGGCCAGCCCGAGACCGAAGGACGATCCGAGGAACCCGAAGGCGCGGGCGCGGCGCGCGCCGTCGTAGGTCTGGGCGAGCAGCGCGGTGGCCGCGGTGAGCACCATCGCGGCGCCCACCCCGGCCGCACCGCGCAGGACGTCGATCAGCACCACGTCGGTCAGGAGGGCCGCGCCGGCCGTGCACAGCACGAAGACGGCGAGGCCGAGGGTGAACATCCTGCGCCGCCCCAGCAGGTCCGCGAGCGAGCCCGCGACCAGCATCACACCGGCGAAGGTGAGGTTGTAGGCGTTGACGACCCACTGCACGGTCACCAGGGAGGCGTGCAGATCGGCGCCGAGATCGGGCAGGGCGACGGAGGTTCCGGTCAGGGAGGCGGGGAGCAGTCCGCAGGAGACGCAGACCGCGACGAGGGTCAGGACGGGACGGGACCGTACGGCGCCCGTCGGACGAGTGGGCACGAGAACTCCTCGAGAAGGTCGGGGTTGTCAGGGCGTCCGTGCGCGCAGTTGCTCGACGCCCCATAACAGCAGCACCAGCGCGGCCAGGCCGCCGCCGGCCGCGGACACACCGGCCCACCCGGCGGCGGAGTACACGGCGCCCGAGAGCGCCGAACCCGCCGCGCCGCCGAGGAAGTAGGCGGACATGTAGGCCATCGTGATCCGGTTGCGGGCCTCGGGGCGCAGCCGGAAGAGGACGCCGAGGTTGGTGACCTGGGCACCCTGCACCCCGAAGTCGAGCAGCAGGACACCGAGCACCAGGCACACCGGCAGGTGGCCGCCGTCGAAGGCGAGCAGCGCCCAGGCGATCAGGTTCGCGAGGTACAGCACGGTGCCGGCCAGCCGGTCGCGGCCTCGGTCGACCAGCGGACCGGTGACTCGCGCGGCCACCGCGCCCACCAGGCCGAGCAGCCCGAACGCGCCGATCAGCGCCGCGCCGTACGAGTACGGCGGTGCGGCGAGCAGGAAGGCCGCCGAGGCCCAGAAGACGCTGAAGGAGGCGAAGGTGAGGAAGCCGTACAGGCAGCGCAGCCGCAGCACGGGCTCCTGGGCGACCACCGAGGCCACCGAGCGCAGCAGGGTGAAGTAGCCGAGGGACTCGGCGGGTTCCAGGTCGGGCAGCAGCCGCCACAGCAGCACGGCGAGCACCAGCATGGCCACCGCCGCCACCGCGAACACCGTGCGCCAGCTGCCGGTCCACTGTGCCAGCGCTCCCGCGCCGGTGCGGGCGGACAGGACCCCGCCGAGCACACCGCTCATCACCCGGCCGGTGACCCGGCCGCGCTGTTCCGGGCGGGCGAGCGCGGCGGCGAA
>NZ_JACBWZ010000022.1 GCF_013870595.1 Streptomyces sp. WELS2
GTCGGTGTCGCCGCCGCCCGGCGCCGGGAGCGCCAGGTCCAGCAGGATGCAGTGGACGTCGTCGGTGAGCAGCCGCTCGGCCTCGGTGAGGTTGCGGGCGGTGCGCACGCGGATCGGCTTGCCGGCCGAGTCCAGCAGGTCGGGCACGATCGGCGAGCCGGCCGGATCGTCCTCGATCAGCAGCAGGGTGAGAGTGGCGCCGGTGCCGTGCGCGGGCGTGGCGTCGCGGTGCGCCTCTTCCTTGAGGGGGCCGCCGACGGCCTGCGGGGCCTGCGCCTGACCACTCTCCACGGCCGGGATCGCTCTCTGCCGCGGTACGGGTACGGGCATCGTCTTGGGTTCCTTCCCTCCCCCCGAGGGCACGGCGGCATCGAGGGTCTCGACCCACCGACCGGTGACCATAGCGGCTGGGACCGCCCCGGCGGAATGGTGTGAGCCGGGTCGCTCCCTCGCCCGCCGTCGTCATATGCCCCGTTCCGTACCGCAGTTGGACAGGGTGTCGGGCCGCCGGGGATGACGAAGCTCACGTCCGGGGGGAGTTGGCCGTGCGGTGGGTCACGTGACGCGGGTCACCGGGACGGGGCGGGGTGTGCGGTGCCCGTCACGGCGTCCGGCCGTACGACGCCGAGGATCGGCATGGATCCGGCGCCGGCCTTCGTCACCGTGCGGCCGGGGCGCGGGGCGTGGATGATCGTGCCGTCGCCGATGTACAGCGCGACGTGGCTGGCGTCGTGGAAGTAGATGACGAGGTCGCCGGGGCGCATGTCCTCGACGTCCACGTGCGGCAGCTGCCGCCACTGCTCCTGCGAGGTGCGCGGGACGGGGTGCCCGGCCGCGGCCCACGCCTGGGAGGTCAGGCCGGAGCAGTCGAAGGAGTCCGGGCCCTCGGCGCCCCACACGTACGGCTTGCCGAGCTGCGCGGTGGCGTACTCCACGGCCTTCTCGCCCGGCGCGGAGGCCTGGTCGTGGGCGTGCTCGAGGACGCCGGTGTCCAGCCAGGCGGTCTGCGCCTTCCGCGCGGCCTCCCGTTCCAGCTCGGCGAGGCGCTCCTTCTCCTTCTTCTCCAGCCGGGACTGGAGCTTCTCCGCCGCGTCGATCTGCTGCTCGATCTTCTTCTTGGCGGCGGCCTTGGCCTTGCGGTTGCCCTCCAGCCGCTCCCACTGCGCGGAGGCGTCGTCGGCGTAGACCCGCAACTCCTTCTGGGTGCGGGCCAACTCGGCCATCAGCCCGGTCGCCGCCCGCTGGCCCTGGAGCACCCGGCCGGCGCCGTCGAGGAAGCGGCTCGGGTCGTCGGTGAGCAGGAACTGGGCGGTGGAGGACAGGCCGCCCGTGCGGTACTGGTCCCGGGCCGCCGCGCCCGCCCGGTCCTTCAGCCCGTCCAGCCGCTGCTGCCCCTGGTCGATCTTCCGCTCCAGCTCCGCGATCTCGGCGGACTGCTTCTTCGCCTTCTCCTCGGCCGCGTTGTAGGCGTCGGTGGCCGCGGAGGCGTCGTGGTAGAGCTTGTCGAGCTTGGCGCGGACCTCTTCGAGGTCCTTGTCCGGCAGGGGAGTCGGTGCCGGTGTGGGCGCGGGTATGGGCGCGGGGGCGGCGAACGCCGTGCCGGGCGCCGCGAGGACGGTCACCGCGCAGACCACGGTCAGGGCGGCCGTGAGAAGGCCGCGCTTGCCCGAACCCATACCTTTTCCCCCAAACTGATTTACCGTCAGTAACTTACGGTCGTCTGAGGGATCGTGCCACGGTCGCGCGCAAAGCGACAGGGGCCGTCGGGCACCGGGTGTCCCCGGCGGGCCGCCGGATACGGTGATCACCTCGCCGGTGTGACGAACGGGACGCGAGAAGCGTTCCCCGCGCGTGTCCGGGTCGGCCCGCTGTCAGCCCACCGGTGCCAACGCGGCCCAGGACAGGGTGACTTCACCCTGCCGCCAGCGGGCCGGGGTGTCCGTCACCGGCCAGTCGGCGGTCAGGTCCCGCACCGCGCGCATCCAGCGCTGGCGGGCGCCGTAGGAGGCGTAGGGCGCGGCGGCGGCCCAGGCGCGGTCGAAGTCGCGCAGGAAGGCGTGCACCGGCTCGCCCGGGACGTTGCGGTGGATCAGTGCCTTCGGCAGCCGCTCGGCGAGGTCGGAGGGGCGCTCCAGGGAGCCGAGCCGGGTGGCGAAGGTGACCGTGCGGGGGCCCTCGGGGCCGAGCGCCACCCACACGTGCCGGCGGCCGATCTCGTCGCAGGTGCCCTCCACCAGCAGCCCGTCCGGGGCGAGCCGCGCGCACAGCTGCCGCCACACCGGGGCGACCTCGGCCTCGTCGTACTGGCGCAGCACGTTCGCGGCCCGGATCAGCACCGGCCGCCCGGGCACCGGCACCTCGAAGCCGCCGTGCCGGAAGATCAGGCCCTCGCGCTCGTACGGCCGCGCCGCCCCGCACCCGCGTGGTCGGCGTCGAGATCGAACCCGTCCGGGTCGCGGCGGCGCGCGCAGCCGGGTCAGCAGCTCGACGGCCGTCCAGGGCGCGGCGCCGTAGCCCAGGTCGACGGCCACGGGGTCGCTCGCCCGGCGCAGCGCGGCGCCGTGCGTGGCCGCGATCCAGCGGTCCATGCGGCGCAGCCGGTTGGGGTTGGTGGTCCCGCGCGTCACCGTGCCCACCGGTCGGGGAGCCGCGGGGGTTTTCATGGGTACGAGGGTAAAGGCCCTCGCGGCCACGGCCCGGCCCCGAGGGTGGGACCGGCTTCGCATCGAACAGTTGCCCGACTTTGGGTAATGATTGAGTAAAGCCGCTTGATCCGGAAATGGCAGGGCACCCGCCCGCTGTTGGAGGTCTGGGGAGGGCGCCGGTGGGCCCTCCTACGGCATGCCCGCACCAAGGAGGTCCGCCACGTGAGCCAGTACGTCAGCAGGCTCGGGCGACGCTCCCCGTCGGCCTCCCGGCTCCGGCTGTACCGCAGGCCCCGGCGGGTCGCCATGCTCTCCGTGCACACCTCCCCGCTCCACCAGCCCGGCACCGGCGACGCGGGCGGCATGAACGTCTACATCGTGGAGCTGGCCCAGCGGCTCGCCGAGATCGACATCGAGGTCGAGATCTTCACCCGGGCCACGACCGGCGGCCTGCCCCCCGCCGTGGAGCTCGCCCCCGGCGTCCTGGTCCGGCACGTCGACGCGGGCCCCTACGAGGGCCTGGCCAAGGAGGACCTCCCGGCCCAGCTGTGCGCCTTCACCCACGGGGTGATGCAGGCGTGGGCCGGTCACCGCCCCGGCCACTACGACCTCGTCCATCCGCGCAGACACGCGCTCACCAGGACGCTTTCCATACCGGAAGGCTATCCGTGACCCACGCGAGGGGCCGCTCCGCCCCCCGGACCAGGACGTTCACACCAGGCCCTGGCTCAGAGGGCGTTCGGGTCGGCGCACCGCGTGCGCGCGAGAGCGAGGAAAACTCGTCCGGGAGCGGCACGGCGTCCGCGCGACGGAGCGAGGCCGACTGGCGGGGCCGCCGGTCGAGATCGTCGGCAGCGGGCGGCCGTGCGCGTGGTGAGTCTGGACGCGCCTTCGGCGACGAGGACACGTGGGCGGTCCGCCGACGGCCGGGGACATCGGCACAGCGTACGGTCCGGCGGCCCGGCCGATCGGTCAGCTGGGCCTGGGCAGCCAGACCGGGGCGCTGCTGCCGCGCGGTACGAGGACGGTGCGGAAGCGTTCCGGGGTCCTGGACATGATCACCTGGTCGGTGACGCCCTGGTAGCGGCCGCACGGGGTGTCGGCGGTGAAGGTGTCCGGGTCGAGGTAGGCGTGCGGGGAGCCCGGGTCCGGGGCGAGAGCGGTCTCCTGGGCGTAGGCCCGGTCGAAGACGCCGAGGCTGAGGATCCAGGTGGCGATCCGCGTGAGGTTGAGGGTGACGCGGTAGCTGCCGCCCTCTTCGGCGCGCCGCATCAGCGCGGCGAGCGCGCCGGTGGTGGCCAGCCAGGACAGGACGTAGTCGTTGACGACGCTGATGTACGGCAGGCCCGGGGTGCTGGTCGGTCCGGCCGTGACACCGTCCGCGCCCTCCATCAGCATGATGCCGCCGAGCGCGCCGGCGGTCTGGTCGAAGCCCACCCGGTGGGCCCACGGGCCGGACTCGCCGGCGAGGGAGAAGCTGCAGTGGATGATGCCCGGGCGCACGGCCGCGGCCTCCTCCGCGCTCAGGCCGATCTTCTCCAGGTAGCCGGGGCGGCGGTTGGCGTAGAACACGTCGGCGTCGCGCAGCAGGTGACGGATCCTCGCCCGGCCGTCGGCGCCGTAGGGATCGATGGTGGCTGAACGGACCCCGACGTTGGCGCTGTTGTACGTCGAGTCGTGCTCGAGTTCGTTGGGCCGCCAGATGTTCAGCACGTCGGCGCCATGCTGGGCCAGGTCCCGGCCGACGCCGGCACCGGCGATGATGTGGCCCATGCCGAGGGCGCGTACACCGGACAGCGGCTGGTCGGCGCCGGCGCCCAGGGGTTCGGGCTCGCTGTCGCCGATCTTCTCGATTTTGATGAGCGGTTCCCGGGCGATGTACTCGTACGCCGGTTCCCGCAGGAACTCCTCCGTGGTACGCAGCATCGGCATGACCACGCCGATCTCGTCACCGGCCCGTTCCAGGTCGGCGGCGTCCCACTGGGCGATGGCGTCGGCGACGGCCTGCTTCTCGGGCCAGGTGCGCAGCAGCTTGTAGACGGCGTTCTTGATCTTCGGGTAGGGGTTGAGCGGCATCACCCAGCGCCCGTCGCGGGTCTGGTAGAAGTCGAATCCGAGCGGGTTGACCGGGTCCGAGGGGGTGCCGCCGGGATAGCCGTTGAGCAGTTCCCACTTCTTGTCGTAGAAGGGGCACAGCCGGTGCGGGGCCTTGCGCAGGTCCATGGTGATGTCCTGGCCCTCGCCGCCCCGCCGGCGCCACAGCGCGGCCAGCGCGACCGACTTGGCGGTCATGCCGAGGGCGGGAACGGCGCCCAGGCGCATGATGCTCGGCACGACCGGGTCGCTGCCGATGAACGTGATCTTTCCGCCGCTGTCCTCGGGGCGCAGACCGGCCGGGGCCAGCACCTCGCGCAGGGCCTCGTGGATGTCGAAGCCGTCGTCCTCGTGGGTGAGGGGGTGGGCGAGGGCCTTGCGGATGCGCGCGGTGATTTCTTCGGAACTCATGTGCAGCCTCTGTGCGGGTGTGGGTCGGGTCAGCCGTCGTAGCCCTCGCCGAGGGCGCGCATGACGGCGATCTGCCGGCGGTCGCGTTCGGCGGCGAGGTCGGCGACAGAGCCGCCGAAGTCCTTCACCTGTTCGGTCAGCAGCCGCCGGGTGCGCTCGTCGAACGCGACCTGCTCCTCGGCCATGTCGGCCCAGCGGCGCTCCATGCCGGCCCCGAGGTGGTTCATGAAGTGGGGCAGTCCGCCCTCGCCGCCGCCGAGGTGGAACGAGCGGAAGGGGCCGGCGACCGCCCAGCGCTGCCCGAGGGAGGAGGTCACGATGTCGTCCAGCTCCTGCATGGTGACCACGCCCTCGTTCACCAGGTGCACGCACTCCCGGAAGATCGCCGACTGGAGCCGGTTCGCGACGAACCCCGGCACCTCCTTGCGCAGCACCTGCGGACGCTTGCCCAGGGCCTGGTAGAAGGCGCGGGCGCGTTCGGTGGTCTCGGGCGAGGTCCGCTCGCCGGGCACGACCTCCACCAGCGGCACCAGGTGCGGCGGGTTGAACGGGTGCCCTACGACCAGCCGCCCCGGGTCCTTCAGGACGGTGGCGATCTCGGTGGCGGGGATGCCGGAGGTGGAGGTGGCGAACAGTGCGCCGGCGGGGGCGTTCTCCTCGATGACGCGCCACATCTCGTGCTTGACCTCCAGCCGCTCCGGGCCGTTCTCCTGCACCAGGTCCGCCGCGCGGACCGCGTCCGCCAGGTCCGGTACGAAGGCGAGCCGTGCGGTGAGGTCCGAGGTGTCCAGCCCCAGCGCGCCGAGCGCGGGCGCGGCCTGCGTGATGTGCCCGCGCACGGCCTCCTCGATACCCGGCTGGGGGTCGCTGACCGTGACGGACAGCCCCCGGGCCAGGAACAACGCCGCCCAGGAGGCGCCGATCACCCCTCCCCCGACAACGGTGGCGGTGCGGATTCCGGCGATGCCGTCGTGCTCTGACATGCGCGCCCTTCTCCTCTCGGTTTCTTTTGCCCCGGGCCGGTGTCTCCTTTGGCCTGCGGGAGCGGTCAGGCGAGGTAGTCGTGGACGACCCGGGCACGGCCCAGGGTCAGGTCGGTCAGGACGTGGGCGGCGGAGACGACCTCCAGGACCGGCAGGTCCGCGAGCGGGGCCAGCGCGTGGGCGAAGAGCTGGAGCCGCGCGGGACCGCTCCAGGCGCCCTTGACCACGATGTCGGCGATCTGCGTCCGGACGAGTTCGCAGATGCGCGGCGAACCGTCGTAGTGCGGCAGCTTCTTGAGCATGAACGTCGGCCGGGTCAGCTCCTCGCGGGCCTGCTCGGTGTTCAGCGGCCGGTGTTTGTAGCCCATCGTGGCGCGGGCCACGGGCAGCGTGCCGTGGTCGAGGGTGCCGACCAGGGTGTCCTGGTCGACGTACAGCCGGGGGCGGCCGGCCTTCTTCGGGAAGGCGCCGGTCTCCCGGCCACTGGCGATGGCGGGGAAGTTGTCCACGTGCATCGAGATGCTGTACTCGCCCGCCTCGCCCTCGTACTCGACGACGGCGAGCTGACCGGCCTCGGTGTAGTCGCCCAGTCCGGTGACGTCGGGCATCCGCATCACCTCGAAGCGGACCAGCGGCTCGGCCACCCGCAGCGGCTCCGGTACCACCCGGCGCAGGGCCTCGGGGTCCGTCCGGTAGGTGATGTTCAGGTACTCGCGGTCGGTGAACCGGTACGGGCCGGCCGGGAAGGCCGGGGCATCCAGCGGTGTCGACGGTGCACGGACGACGTCCTCGGCTCGCATGACTCTCGCCTGCCTCTCCTGGCCCGCTCCGGACTATCCGGAGCATAAGGGGCCACAGTGCGGCAAACATCTCGTCCCGCCACCCCTGGGAAGGTTCGGACGGGGCCGCACGTTCGGTGAGTTGTAAATGGCAACTGAAGTCACTGTAACGCCAGGAGCGAGAGTGTTGCAAAAGGCAACTTCGACGGGCTCGTGTGATCATGCGTACCGGACCCACGGGAAGGACGGACACACGTGACCGACGGCGACACGGAGGTCCCGGAGCTCGTGCGGGAGCTGGTGACCCTCTCCCGGCGCTTCCGGGCCAACGCCGAACGGCTCCACCCCGACCTGAGTTTCGTCGAGTATGCACTGCTGTCCGAACTGTCCGAACGCGACGGGGCCCGGGCCGGGGACCTGGTCGGGCTCTACGGGCTGAACAAGTCCACGATCAGCCGCCAGGTCACCGCCCTGGAACGGGCCGGCCTGCTGGTACGCGAGGCCGCCCCCGGCAACCGGCGCGTCCAGCTGCTGCGCCCCAGCGACCGGGGCCGGGAACTCCTCGCCCGCGCCGACGCCCGAATGTACCGCGAGGTCGACGCCCGCACCGCCGGCTGGTCCCCGGACGAGGTCAGGGCCCTGCGCACCCTGCTGGCCCGCTACAACACCGGCGCGTCCGCCGTCGCCGAGGACGCGTGACGGGGTCACCTGACGAGGGACGCCTGACGGGCGTTGCCGAGGAACCTGACGAGGGGCCCTCCAGTGGCGTTGCCGCCGAGGGCACAGGACACGCGGACGTCATCCGGCCGGGAACCCCCCGGGCACCCGGTGCGTACGGGCCGGTCAGCCCAGTGAACGCAGGGCCCTGCCGAGCCGTGCCACGCCGTCGGCGATGACACCGGGCGAGCCGGCCGCGTAGCCGAGGACCAGACCGGGCGGCCCCGGGGACTGGCGGTGCCAGGACAGCGGGTGGCACTTCACACCGTGCGCCAGTGCCGCCGCCGCGAACTCGGTGTCCGGTACGTCCCCGGCGTACGTGACCGTCAGGTGCAGGCCCGCCGCCGCGCCGTGCACGACCGCGTCCGGCAACCGCCCGGCCAGGGCGGTGATCATCGCGTCCCGCCGTCCGCGGTGGCGTCCGCGCACCAGCCTGAGGTGCCGCTCCAGTTCCCCGGACTCCATCAGCCGGGCGAGCACCAGCTGCGGCAGCACCGCGTTGCCCAGGTCGTTGAAGCGCTTGGCGTCTACCAGGGCGGAGCGGTACCGGGCCGGTGCCACCAGCCAGCCGATCCTGAGCGCCGGCGCGAGCAGCTTCGAGACGCTGCCCATGTAGCAGACCCGGTCGGCGAGCAGGGCGCGCAGCGCGGGAACCGGGGGCCGGTCGTAGCGGTGCTCGGCGTCGTAGTCGTCCTCCAGGATCAGCCCGCCCGCCCGGGCCCACTCCAGCAGCTCGCGGCGGCGTTCACCGCTGGTGACCACACCGGTGGGGAACCTCGTCGCCGTCACCGGCGGCCGGACGGAACTCACCCCGCCGGGCGTCCGCGTCACCGGCTGCCGCTCGGCGCTGCTGCTCACCCGGGTGCTCCGGCACACCGGCGAGGCGGACGTCATCGCCGCCTCCCGGCACCTCCAGGATCTGCTCGACGGCACCGAACACCCCTACGACAGCCTGCTCGCCCGCCATCTCGACCACCACCGCCCCGCCTATCTGCGGGTCACCCTCGACCTCGGCGCCGACCCCGCCGAGCGCGCCCTGCCCGGCTCCGAGCTGCTCGGGCGCCCGCACAGCCCGGCCCTGCTGGAGCGGCTGTTCGCGGCCGGCCGCTACCACCTGCTCTCCAGCAGCGGCCACCACCCGCCCCGGCTCACCGGACTGTGGACCGGCGACTGGGACACCGCCTGGTCCGGGGCGTTCACCACCAACGCCAACCTCAACCTCCAGACCGCCGCCGCGCCCGCCGCCGCACTGCCCGAGGTCACCGAGGCACTGGCCGCCTTCGTCACCCGGCAGCTGCCGCACTGGCGGGCCAACGCCCGCGCGATCTTCGGCACCCGGGGCGCGGTCGCGCCCTCGCACAGCGACGGCGAGTCCGGGCTGACGTACCACTTCAGCCGCGAGTACCCGCTGCACCTGTGGACCGCCGGCGCCGACTGGCTGCTCAAACCGCTGGTCGACCACGACGAGATCCGCGGCGAGCACGACCCGCGCACCGCCGCCGCCCTCGCCGAGGCCGCCCTCTTCTACGAGGACTTCCTCACCCGCACCGACGCCGACGGCCACCTCGTCGTCGTGCCGTCCTACTCCCCGGAGAACCGCCCCGCGAACGGCAGCTGGGGAGCGCTCAACGCGGCCATGGACCTCTCCGCCGCCCGGCACACCCTGCTCACCGCCGCCCGCTACCACCCCGAACACGCCGGGAGGTGGCGGGCGTTGGCCAGGCGACTGCCCCCGCACCGGATCAACTCCGACGGGGCGTTGGCCGAATGGGCCTGGCCCGGCCTGCACGAGAACCACGACCACCGCCACCTCAGCCACCTCTACGGCGTCTGGCCCCTGGAGGAGATCACCCCGTACGACACCCCGCGCCTGGCCGCCGCCGCCCACCGGGCGCTCCGGCTGCGCGGCACCGAGAACGACTCCGCCCACGGCCATCTGCACCACGCCCTGATCGCCGCCCGGCTCGGCGACGGGGACCGGGCCGGGCGTGCCCTGCGCCGGATCCTCGACGGCGACTTCTTCCACGCCTCCCTGATGAGCGCCCACTACCCCCACCGCGACGTCTACAACGCGGACGCCGCGCACACCCTCCCCGGCGTGCTCGTCGAGACGCTCATCCAGTCCACCCCGGACCGCCTGGTCCTGCTCCCCGCCGTCCCGGACGCCTGCCCGCGCGGCGAACTGCGCGGGATCCGCACCCGGTTCGGCGCCGAGGTGGACCTCGCCTGGCGCCCGGACGGCGCCCGGGCGGTCGTACGGCCCGGCCGCACCCGCCGCGTCGAACTGCGCACTTCCTCCGGCACCGAATCCCTCGAACTGGTCGCCGGGGAAGACCGCGTCCTCACCCTGAGGGCGCGGTGACACTCCCCACCACCCCCACCCATGGAAGGGACGCCATGGTAACGAGCACCGTCAGCAGGGTCGCCAAGGCCCTGATCGCCCCCGCACTCGCCCTCGGCGCCACCGTCGGCCTGGCCTCGGCACCGGCCTCCGCCGCCGTCTGGAGCACCTGCGACCAGTGGGGCAACACCACCCTGAACGGCTACACCCTCTACAACAACATCTGGGGCTCCGGCGCCGGCAGCCAGTGCGTCTGGGCCAACTCCGGCACCAACTGGGGCGTGCACGCCGACCACCCCAACACCGGCGGCATCAAGTCCTACCCCGACGCCAAGAAGGTCATCAACAAGCCGGTCACCTCCCTGACCTCGCTCACCAGCACCTACAACGTCACCGTCCCGTCATCCGGCGCGTACAACACGTCGTACGACATCTGGGACACGGACTACGACTACGAGATCATGCTCTGGGTCAACAAGACCGGACCCGTCGGACCGCTCGGCACCTCGCAGGGCAACGTCACCCTGGGCGGGCACAGCTGGACCGTCTACAAGGGCAACAACGGCGCCAACGAGGTCTTCTCCTTCGTCCGCACCGCCAACTCCACCTCCGGCACGGTGAACATCCTGCCGATCCTGAAGTGGATCAAGGACACCAAGCACTGGTTCGGCGACGAGACCATCGGTGACGTCCAGTTCGGCTACGAGATCACGTCCTCGTCCGGCGGCCTGGACTTCACCACCAACAACCTGACCGTCAGCGGCGGCTGACCGGCCGGGACCGGCGCCGCGCCGTCAGGACGCGGCCGGTGCCGGTCCCGAACTCGCCCGCCCGGTCAGCTCGGGCGTGAGCAGCACGACCTCGTCGCCGCCGTGCCCGTCCAGCTTGGCCACCAGACGCTCCACGGCCCGCCGGCCCATCTCCTGGGCGGGGATGGCGACCGAGGTCAGCCGAACCGAGGCCTGCACGGCGACCTGGTCCGGGCAGATCGCGACCACGGACACGTCCTCGGGCACCGCCCGGCCCTGCTGGCGCAGCAGCGCGAGCAGCGGCTCCACCGCCGACTCGTTCTGCACCACGAACCCGGTCGTCGCCGGGCGCTCGTCGAAGACCCGGGCCAGGGTGAGGGCCATCGCGTCGTACCCGCCCTCGCACGGCCGGTGCAGCAGCCGCACGCCGGTCCGGCGGGCCGCGGAGCGCAGCCCGTCCAGGGTGCGCTCGGCGAAGCCGGTGTGCCGTTCGTAGACCGCCGGGGCCTCGCCGATGACGGCGACGTCGCGGTGCCCGAGCCCGGCCAGGTGGTCCACGCACAGCGCGCCGGTGGCGGTCCAGTCCAGGTCCACGCAGGTCAGTCCGCCGGTGTCGGCGGGCAGCCCGATCAGCACGGAGGGCTGGTCGGTGCCCCGCAGCAGCGGCAGCCGCTCGTCCTCCAGCTCGACGTCCATCAGGATCATCGCGTCGGCCAGTCCGCTGCCGGTGACCCGGCGCACCGCGTCGGGGCCCTCCTCGCCGGTGAGCAGCAGCACGTCGTAGCCGTGGGTGCGGGCGGTGGTGGCCACGGCGATGGCGATCTCCATCATCACCGGCACGTACAGGTCGGTGCGCAGCGGGATCATCAGCGCGATGATGTTCGACCGTTTGCCGGCCAGGGCGCGGGCGCCCGCGTTCGGGTGGTAGCCCAGTTCCCGGATGCTCTGCTCGACCCGCTGCCGGGTGCCGGCGGAGATGGACCGCTTGCCGCTGAGGACATAGCTCACCGTGCTCGCCGAGACTCCGGCGTGCTGGGCGACCTCGGCGAGGGTGACCATCCAGCTCTCCAAGCTTTGTGAAGCGCTTCGACACTGCGCATTGCCGACAGGGTGGGTGAAGGGGGTAATCGACCTTAACGCCAAGGAAGGCGGGGTGTCCATAGGCTGTCGAAGCGCTTCGACAGCGCTTTCCCGCCCGCGTCGTGAACCCGCTCCGTCGGCGTCCCGGCGATCTCCGCGCCGGGCGCCGGCCGCCGAGGGCCTCCACGCTAGACCCGGTCGGCTCCGCCCGGGTGGTGACCCCCGCCCGTTTCGGGTACCAACGATCCAGTAGCACCGGTCGGTGCCGATCGGTCCCGGTCGTCCTTCTCCGCGGCGAGGTGAGCCTCGATGTCCGCCACCACCACCCCACGCACCACCGTCACCGAGCGCGAGGCCCGCCGGGTGGCGGAGGCCGCGCGAGAGCGGGACTGGCACAAGCCGAGCTTCGCCAGGGAGCTGTTCCTCGGGCGCTTCCGGCTGGACCTCATCCACCCGCACCCGCTGCCCGACGAGGAGTCCGTCCGGCGCGGCGAGGAGTTCCTCGCGAAGCTGCGCGCCTTCTGCGAGACGGAGATCGACCCCGCCCGCATCGAGCGCGAGGCCCGCATCCCCGACGCGGTGGTGGCGGGCCTGAAGGAACTGGGCGCCCTCGGCATGAAGATCGACCCCCGGTACGGCGGCCTCGGCCTCACCCAGCTCTACTACAACAAGGCCCTCGCCCTGGTCGGCTCCGTCAGCCCCGCCGTCGGCGCGCTGCTCTCCGCCCACCAGTCGATCGGTGTGCCGCAGCCGCTGAAGCTGTTCGGCACCCAGGAGCAGAAGGACGCCTTCCTGCCCCGCTGCGCCCGCACCGACATCTCCGCGTTCCTGCTCACCGAGCCGGACGTGGGCTCCGACCCGGCCCGGCTGGCCACCACGGCCGTGCCCGAGGGCGAGGAGTACGTCCTGGACGGGGTGAAGCTGTGGACCACCAACGGGGTGGTCGCCGATCTGCTCGTGGTCATGGCGCGGGTACCGGAGTCCGAGGGGCACCCGGGCGGCATCACCGCGTTCGTCGTCGAGGCCGCCTCCGAGGGCATCACCGTGGAGAACCGCAACGCCTTCATGGGCCTGCGCGGCATCGAGAACGGTGTCACCCGCTTCCACCGGGTCAGGGTCCCGGCGGCGAACCGGATCGGCCCCGAGGGCGCCGGCTTGAAGATCGCCCTGACCACGCTGAACACCGGCCGGCTGTCGCTGCCCGCGATGTGCGCGGGCGCCGGGAAGTGGTGTCTGAAGATCGCCCGCGAGTGGGCGGCGGAGCGCGAGCAGTGGGGCAAGCCGGTCGCGCTGCACGAGGCCGTCGGCTCGAAGATCGCGTTCATCGCGGCGACGACCTTCGCCCTGGAGGCCGTGCTCGACCTGTCCTCGCAGATGGCCGACGAGGACCGCCACGACATCCGCATCGAGGCCGCCCTCGCCAAGCTCTACGGCTCCGAGATGGCCTGGAAGATGGCCGACGAACTGGTCCAGATCCGCGGCGGACGCGGCTACGAGACGGCCGAGTCCCTGCGGGCGCGCGGCGAACGCCCGGTCCCGGCCGAGCAGATCCTGCGCGACCTGCGCATCAACCGCATCTTCGAGGGCTCGACGGAGATCATGCACCTGCTGATCGCCCGGGAGGCCGTGGACGCCCACCTCTCGGTCGCCGGCGATCTGATCGACCCCGGCAAGTCCCTGGCCGACAAGGCGAGGGCGGGCGCGAACGCGGGCGTCTTCTACGCCAAGTGGCTGCCGAGACTCCTCGCGGGCCCCGGCCAGCTCCCCACGTCGTACGGCGGGTTCCGGCACGGCACCGACCTCTCCGGGCATCTGCGCTACGTCGAGCGCACCGCCCGCAGACTCGCCCGCTGCACCTTCTACGCCATGTCCCGCTGGCAGGGCCGGATGGAGACCAGGCAGGGCTTCCTCGGCCGGGTCGTGGACATCGGCGCCGAACTGTTCGCGATGAGCGCGGCCTGCGTCCGCGCCGAGCGGCTGCGCGCCGAGGGCCGCCACGGCCGCGAGGCCTACCAGCTGGCCGACGCCTTCTGCCACCAGGCCCGCATCCGCGTCGAGGAACTGTTCACCCGCCTGTGGACCAACACCGACGACCTGGACCGGAGGGTGGTCAAGGCGGTGCTGGCCGGCTCCCACACCTGGCTGGAGGAGGGCGTCCTCGACCCGTCGGGCGAGGGTCCGTGGATCGCCGACGCGACCCCCGGACCCTCGACGCGCGAGAACGCCCGCCGCCCGTACGGGAGTTAGCAGTACTTGTCGCTCGGGTCCCGCGTCGTCCAGGAGCAGGAGGAGACCTTGCTGCCGTTGGCCTTGGTCAGGGTGGCCGTGTCCTTGTCGTTGTTCCAGACGTAGGCGCGGCGGCCCTGGTACCTGTCGGAGGCGGTGTTCTTGCCGCTGCCGGTGTGGATCTTGAGGTACTTCCCGGCACCGATCCTGACATCCGCGAAGACGTACTTGTGGTCGGAGGCGTCCTTCAGCACCCACCCCTTGAGCGAGACGGCCTGCCCACCGGTGTTCTTCAGCTGGACCCACTCGCCGTTCAGGCTCTTGTTGGAGCGGTCGTCCTTGCCGGGGCTGTCGAACCACACGTGGTGGATCTTCACCCCGCCGGCCGCCTGGGCCGGGGTGCTGAGCAGGGTGCCGGTGAGCAGCGCCGCACCCGCGAGCGCGGGCAGGGCGGCGCGGAGGCGCACAGAGCGCATGGAGATATCCCCCCAGGATGTCGTCCGTGAATCATGCGGAACGAAGTGTTTATCACAAGATCTTCATGCCGGTTTCACATGAAGAATTCCGGCCACCGCACCCACCCGGGGGACGCACTGTCCGGGCCGCCACCGCTTGCCGCAACAATGGGAGGATGACCGACAGTCCCGCCCATCCGGCACCCCTCGCCGATCCGCACCTCGTCTACGACCCCGTCGCCGCCGACGGACCCAAGGACGTGGTGATCCTCGGCTCCACCGGATCCATCGGCACCCAGGCCATCGACCTCGTGCTGCGCAACCCCGACCGCTTCCGGGTCACCGCCCTGTCCGCGAACGGCGGCCGGGTGGCCCTCCTCGCCGAGCAGGCGCACCGGCTGCGGGTGCGGACCGTGGCGGTCGCCCGCGAGGACGTCGTACCCGCGCTGCGCGAGGCGCTCGCCGCCGCGTACGGCACCGAGCCGCTGCCCGAGATCCTCGCCGGGCCCGACGCGGCCACCCAGGTCGCCGCCTCCGACTGCCACACCGTCCTGAACGGCATCACCGGCTCCATCGGCCTCGCCCCGACCCTGGCCGCCCTGGAGGCGGGCCGCACCCTCGCGCTCGCCAACAAGGAGTCGCTGATCGTCGGCGGCCCGCTGGTCACCGCGCTCGCCAAGCCCGGCCAGATCATCCCGGTCGACTCCGAGCACGCGGCCCTCTTCCAGGCCCTCGCCGCCGGCACCCGCGCCGATGTGCGCAAGCTCGTCGTCACCGCCTCCGGTGGCCCCTTCCGCGGCCGGACCAAGGCCGAGCTGGCCGGCGTCACCGTCCAGGACGCCCTCGCCCACCCCACCTGGGCGATGGGCCCGGTGATCACGGTGAACTCCGCGACGCTGGTCAACAAGGGGCTGGAGGTCATCGAGGCACACCTGCTGTACGACATCCCCTTCGACCGCATCGAGGTCGTCGTGCACCCCCAGTCGTACGTCCACTCGATGGTCGAGTTCACCGACGGGTCCACGATCGCCCAGGCGACGCCCCCCGACATGCGCGGACCCATCGCCATCGGTCTCGGCTGGCCCGAACGCGTCCCCGACGCCGCGCCCGCCTTCGACTGGAGCAAGGCCTCCACCTGGGAGTTCTTCCCGCTCGACAACGAGGCCTTCCCCTCCGTGAACCTCGCCCGGCACGTGGGGCGGCTCGCGGGCACGGCCCCGGCGGTGTTCAATGCGGCCAACGAGGAGTGCGTCGCGGCCTTCCTGGACGGCGCGCTGCCCTTCAACGGGATCATGGAGACCGTCACCCGGGTGGTCGAGGAGCACGGCACCCCGGCCACGGGAACCTCGCTCACCGTGTCGGACGTCCTCGAAGCGGAGACCTGGGCCCGCGCCCGGGCCCGCGAACTCACAGCCACGACGGCGACCGCGGAGGCGCGTGCATGACGACCTTGATGTTCATCCTCGGCATAGTGGTCTTCGTGATCGGCCTGCTCGTCTCCATCGCCTGGCACGAGCTCGGACACCTGTCCACGGCCAAGCTCTTCGGCATCCGCGTGCCCCAGTACATGGTCGGCTTCGGCCCCACCATCTGGTCGCGCAAGAAGGGCGAGACCGAGTACGGCATCAAGGCCATCCCGGCCGGCGGCTACATCCGCATGATCGGCATGTTCCCGCCCGACGACCAGGGCCGGGTCGCCGCCCGCTCCACCTCCCCGTGGCGCGGCATGATCGAGGACGCCCGGTCGGCGGCCTTCGAGGAGCTCCAGCCCGGCGACGAGACGCGCATGTTCTACACGCGCAAACCGTGGAAACGGGTCATCGTCATGTTCGCCGGACCCTTCATGAACCTGGTCCTCGCGATCGGCCTGTTCTTCTCCGTGCTCATGGGCTTCGGCGTCCAGCAGCAGACCACCACCGTCGCCTCCGTCTCGCCCTGCGTCATCGCCCAGAGCGAGAACCGTGACACCTGCAAGAAGACCGACAAGCCCTCCCCGGCCCAGGCCGCCGGCATCCGCGCCCGCGACAAGATCGTCTCCTTCGACGGCAGGCCCACCAAGGACTGGGACACCCTCTCGGACCTCATCCGGGACAGCGCCGGCAAGGACGTGCCCATCGTCGTGGAGCGCGACGGCAAGCGGCTCACCCTGCACGCCAGGATCGCCACCAACCTGGTCGCCAAGAAGGACTCCAACGGCGGATACGTCCAGGGCAAGTACGTCGAGGCCGGCTTCCTCGGCTTCGGCGCCGCCACCGGCGTGGTCAAGATGGACTTCGACGACTCGGTGTCCTGGATGACCAACCGGGTCGGCGACGCCGTCGACTCCCTCGCCGCCCTGCCCGGCAAGATCCCCGCCCTGTGGAACGCCGCCTTCGGCGACGGCCCGCGCGAACCCGACTCCCCGGTCGGCATCGTCGGCGCCGCCCGCATCACCGGCGACATCGCCACCCTGGACATCCCCGCCTCCCAGCAGGTGGCGATGTTCGTGATGATGCTCGGGATGTTCAACCTCTCCCTGTTCCTGTTCAACATGCTCCCGCTGCTCCCGCTGGACGGCGGGCACATCGCGGGCGCCCTGTGGGAGGCCCTGCGGCGCAACCTGGCCAGGGTGCTGCGCCGCCCGGACCCGGGCCCGTTCGACGTCGCCAAGCTGATGCCGGTGGCGTACGTGGTGGCCGGGATCTTCGTCTGCTTCACCGTCCTGGTGCTCATCGCGGATGTCGTCAACCCGGTGAAGATCTCCTAGCCACCCGGTGTTCACGCGGCCCGGAACCCCCGTGGTTCCGGGCCGCGCGGGCGCACGCCGGATTCACGGGTGTGATGTGTGGCGCGCGCCCCGGTGCCGTAATCTCGGACCCTGGAGCCCGCCGTTCACGGGACCCGGATCCTGAACCACGACTTGGGGTTGCACAGCAGATGACTGCGATTTCTCTCGGCATGCCGTCCGTTCCGACCAAGCTCGCCGAGCGCCGGAAGAGCCGGCAGATCCAGGTCGGAAGCGTGGCGGTCGGCGGGGACGCGCCGGTCTCGGTCCAGTCGATGACCACGACCCGTACGTCCGACATCGGCGCCACCCTCCAGCAGATCGCCGAGCTGACCGCCTCCGGCTGCCAGATCGTGCGTGTGGCGTGCCCCACGCAGGACGACGCGGACGCCCTGGCGACCATCGCGAAGAAGTCGCAGATCCCGGTCATCGCCGACATCCACTTCCAGCCCAAGTACGTCTTCGCCGCCATCGAGGCCGGCTGCGCCGCGGTCCGCGTCAACCCCGGCAACATCAAGCAGTTCGACGACAAGGTCAAGGAGATCGCCAGGGCCGCCAAGGACCACGGCACCCCGATCCGGATCGGCGTCAACGCCGGCTCCCTGGACCGGCGCCTGCTCCAGAAGTACGGCAAGGCGACCCCCGAGGCGCTGGTCGAGTCCGCCCTGTGGGAGGCGTCCCTCTTCGAGGAGCACGACTTCCGGGACATCAAGATCTCCGTCAAGCACAACGACCCGGTCGTCATGATCGAGGCCTACCGCCAGCTCGCCGAGCAGTGCGACTACCCGCTGCACCTCGGCGTCACCGAGGCCGGCCCCGCCTTCCAGGGCACGATCAAGTCGGCGGTCGCCTTCGGCGCGCTGCTCAGCCAGGGCATCGGCGACACCATCCGCGTCTCCCTCTCGGCCCCGCCCGTGGAGGAGATCAAGGTCGGCATCCAGATCCTGGAGTCCCTGAACCTGCGCCAGCGCGGCCTGGAGATCGTCTCCTGCCCGTCCTGCGGCCGGGCCCAGGTCGACGTCTACAAGCTCGCCGAAGAGGTCACCGCCGGTCTGACCGGCATGGAGGTCCCGCTCCGCGTCGCCGTCATGGGCTGCGTCGTCAACGGCCCCGGCGAGGCCCGCGAGGCCGACCTCGGCGTGGCCTCCGGCAACGGCAAGGGCCAGATCTTCGTCAAGGGCGAGGTCATCAAGACCGTCCCCGAGTCCAAGATCGTGGAGACCCTCATCGAGGAGGCCATGAAGCTGGCCGAGCAGATGGAGAAGGACGGCGTGGCCTCCGGCGAGCCGTCGGTGTCCGTCGCGGGCTGACCCTCTACGTTCTGTGAGTCCCGTCACCGCTGGGTGGCGGGACTCGGCCATACCTCGGCCCAGACGGTCTTGCCCGGCTGCCTCGGCGCGACCCCCACTTGTCGGCGAGCGCCCCGACGAGCAGCAGCCCACGCCCGGACTCCCCGGACGGCTCCCGCACCTCCGGCAGCCGCTCGCTCCGCGTGTCCGACACCTCCAGCCGCAGGGCGTCGTCGGAGGCGGTGAGCCGGAGCGGAAAGTCCCGCCCGGCTACGTGCCCGTGCCGCACCGCGTTCGACGCCAGCTCGGCTGCGATCAGCGTCACGGTCTCATTGGCGGGACCGTCGTACGGATGCCCCCACTCGTCCAGCCGCTGCGAGACGAGCCGCCGGGCGCGCCGTGACCGGCGTTGGCGCCGGAGCAATGGGGTGTACATGAGCGAGGAAGCGGAAGTGCAGGAACTGGACGACGAACCCCAGCCGGATTCGGTCGTCCCCCTCATCTTCGGCCGCCTGTTGAAGCGGCTACGGACACAGGCGGGCGTAGCACGCGCCGAACTCGGCCGCGTCACGGGCTACTCGGTGGCGACCATCGCGTCCTTCGAACAGGGCCGGCGCATCCCGAACGCGAAGTTCATCATGCAGGCGGACGAGGTCTTGGACGCGAAGGGGGCGCTGACCGACTTTGTCGAGGAGATGGAGAGCGCGCGGTATCCAGCGTTCTTCCAGAACGCGGCGGCGTTGGAGAAGAAGGCGGTCACACTGTACTTCTTCGCCGTGCAGGCGGTCCCCGGCCTGTTGCAGACGGGCGTACCTCTCCGACATACAGCCGGGGACGAAGACGCCAGGCCGGCTCTCGTACGCGTTCGTGCGGGTCCCGTGGGCAGGCCACAAGTTCAGCCACTTCCTGGAGATCGACGTTCGCGGGCTGGAGGTCATGCGATCGGTTGAGCGCCCCGACGTCTATGTGATACCCAACCAGGGGCCGCTCGACCTGACAGGTCGCATCGCCAGTCACGGAAAGAGCCAGGATCATGGAGTGTTGGAAGGTCGACTGGCTGCATGATTTCCGGTCGGAACCGACACGGATCTACAGCGAAATCGGCCACGACGGCTACGAGGTGCGCAAAGTCCAGCATTACCGGGACGGGCGAATCCTGAAAGCCGACGAATTCCATGAATCCGCCGAGATCGGACTGAGTGAGATTCCGGTAGGTGCCATCGAGGATGTGGCAGGTCAGCCTGAGTTCACTGCCTCTTTGATCACCCTGGAAGAGTTCGAACGAGCGTGGCGGGACGCTTCCTGGTCGACCGGAACCCGGAATCCCTCAGGAAGCGAGATCCCGGAGACCTGAGGGGAGGCTTCCGTGCAGAAAGGGCACCCCGCTCCGGGGCGCCGCACAAGCGCACGAGGTACAGTGCCGGGACCAGCAGAACCCCACCGTGAGGCCCCGAAGTGTTGACCCAGACCACCACCCGGGTCCTGGAACCGGACGACCTGGACGCGGCGCTCGCCGTGCTCGACCGTGAGCCGGTCGCCAACGCCTTCGTGACGTCCAGGGTCCGGGTCGCGGGGCTGGACCCCTGGCGGCTCGGCGGCGAGATGTGGGGTTGGTACGAGGACGGCATGCTCACGTCCCTCTGCTACGCGGGCGCCAACCTCGTCCCGGTCTGCGCCACCCCGCGCGCCGTGCGCGCCTTCGCCGACCGCGCCCGCCGGGCCGGCCGCCGCTGCTCCTCCATCGTCGGCCCCGCCGACGCCACCGCCGAGCTGTGGCGGCTGCTGGAGCCGCACTGGGGCCCCGCCCGCGACGTCCGCGCCCACCAGCCGCTGATGGTCACCGACCGCATGCCCGACGACATCGCCCCGGACCCCTGCGTCCGCCGCGTCCGCAAGGACGAGATGGAGACGATCATGCCGGCGTGCGTGGCGATGTTCACCGAGGAGGTCGGCGTCTCCCCGCTGTCCGGCGACGGCGGCCTGCTCTACCAGGCCCGCGTCGCCGAACTCGTCGGCTCCGGCCGCTCCTTCGCACGCGTGGACGAGCGGGGCCGGGTCGTGTTCAAGGCGGAGATCGGCGCCGCCACCCCCCAGGCCTGCCAGATCCAGGGCGTGTGGGTGGCCCCCGAGTACCGCGGCAAGGGCCTGGCCGCCCCCGGCATGGCCGCCGTGCTGCGCTACGCCCTCGCCGACTTCGCCCCCGTGGCGAGCCTCTACGTCAACGACTTCAACACCGCGGCGAGAAGGACGTACCGGCGTGTGGGGTTCGAAGAGGTCGGGGCCTTCATGAGTGTGCTCTTCTGACCCCCCTGTACGCTCCCCGCATGGACCCAGTGATCGGCCCCCTGGACCTCACCGCCCACGTGGACGAGGCGTTGGCTGTCCAAGCCGTCGCCTTCGGCCTGGGCCCGGAAGAGGTCGCCGTACGCCGGCAGATCGTCCAGCGCCACATGCAGTACCAGGGCGCCCGGGCCTACGGCGCGACCGCCGGCGGCCGGCTCGTCGGCTTCGTGTACGGCATGCCCAACAGCCGCACCCACTGGTGGTCCACCGTCGTGGAGCCCTACCTGCGCGCGAACGGCAACGACTTCTGGCTGGACGGCTCCTTCGTCATCACCGAACTGCACGTCCACCCCGACCACCAGAACCTGGGCATCGGCCGGAAACTGATCACCACCATCACCGACACCGCCGACGAACCCCGCTCGATCCTCTCCGCGATCGACACCGACAGCCCCGCCCGGGGCCTGTACCACTCCCTCGGCTACACCGACCTCGCCCGCCGGGTGCACTTCCCGAGCGCGGCCCGCCCCTACGCCGTGATGGGCGCCCCGCTGCCGCTGCGCAGGCGTTAACCGATTTCCACCGGCGCGGGCCGCCCGGATAACCTCCATGCCACCACCTTTACCCGGCAGGAGTACGAGAACCATGGCCAAGGCACCGGTCCAGCGCATGTCCCAGTTGATGGCGAAGACGCTGCGCGACGACCCGGCGGACGCCGAGGTCATCAGCCACAAGCTCCTCGTCCGCGCCGGCTACGTCCGCCGCACGGCGGCCGGCATCTGGAGCTGGCTGCCCCTCGGCAAGAAGGTCCTCGCCAACGTCGAACGCATCGTCCGCGAGGAGATGGACGCCATCGGCGCCCAGGAGGTCTCCCTGCCCGCCCTGCTGCCCCGCGAGCCCTACGAGGCGACCGGCCGCTGGGACGAGTACGGCCAGGAGCTGTTCCGGCTCAAGGACCGCAAGGGCGGCGACTACCTCCTCGGCCCCACCCACGAGGAGATCTTCACCCTCCTGGTCAAGGACCAGTGCACGTCCTACAAGGACCTGCCGGTGATCCTGTACCAGATCCAGACCAAGTTCCGCGACGAGGCCCGCCCCCGCGCCGGCATCCTGCGCGGCCGCGAGTTCCTGATGAAGGACTCGTACTCCTTCGACCTGGACGACGAGGGCCTCGGCACCTCCTACGCCCTGCACCGCGAGGCCTACCAGCGCGTCTTCGCCCGCCTCGGCCTCGACTACCGCATCTGCGCGGCCACCGCCGGCGCCATGGGCGGCTCCAAGTCCGAGGAGTTCCTGGCCCCGGCCGAGGCCGGCGAGGACACCTTCGCGGACTGCCCGAACTGCGACTTCGCCGCCAACACCGAGGCGATCACCTACCAGCTCACGCCGGTGGACGGCTCCGCCGTGCCCGCGCTGGAGGAGATCCCCACCCCCGACACCCCGACCATCGAGACGCTGGCCGCCTCGCTTGGCGTCCCCGCCTCCGCGACGCTGAAGAACCTGCTGGTCAAGGTGGACGGCGAGATCGTCGCCGTGGGCGTGCCCGGCGACCGCGAGGTGGACCTGGACAAGGTCGAGGCGCACTTCGCCCCGGCCGCCGTCGAGATGGTCACCGAGGCCGACTTCGCCGCCCACCCCGAGCTGGTCCGCGGCTACGTCGGCCCGCAGGGCCTGGGCGAGAAGGTCAAGTACATCGCCGACCCGCGCGTGGCCCCCGGCACCGCCTGGATCACCGGCGCCAACAAGGAGCACACGCACGCGAAGAACGTCGTCGCCGGCCGTGACTTCGAGGCCGACGAGTACGTGGACGTCGTCGTGGTCCAGGAGGGCGACCCCTGCCCGAAGTGCGGCACCGGCCTGAAGCTGGACCGCGCCATCGAGATCGGCCACATCTTCCAGCTCGGCCGCAAGTACGCCGACGCCCTCAAGCTGGACGTCCTCGGCCAGAACGGCAAGCCGGTCCGCGTCACCATGGGCTCCTACGGCATCGGCGTCTCCCGCGCCGTCGCCGCGCTCGCCGAGCAGACCGCCGACGACAAGGGCCTGGTGTGGCCCAAGGAGGTCGCCCCGGCCGACGTGCACGTGGTCGCCGCCGGCAAGGCGCTCCAGACCGAGCTGGCGCTGGACGTCGCCGGGAAGCTCGCCGACGCGGGCGTCCGCGTCCTGGTGGACGACCGGGCCGGTGTCTCCCCGGGCGTGAAGTTCACCGACTCCGAGCTGATCGGCGTCCCCCAGATCCTGGTCGCCGGCCGCCGCGCCGCCGAGGGCGTGCTGGAACTGAAGGACCGCAAGACCGGCGAGCGCGAGGAACTCACGGTCGAGGAAGCGATCGCCCGCCTGACCGCCTGACCCGGCCCACCGACGACGCCCCCGGGGACTTCCCCGGGGGCG
>NZ_JACBWZ010000220.1 GCF_013870595.1 Streptomyces sp. WELS2
TGGTGGCGGCGGTGGAGAAGGTCACCGGTCCGCTCCGGTGAACGACGGCGGGGCCCCGGCCGGGGCCCCGCCACACAGGTGACACACCGTCACTGCGGCTCGGCGGCCCGGGCGAGTCAGAAACCCATGCGTTCGCGACGCACCGAGTAGACGACGAAACCGGCGCCCACCGCGAGGAACAGGCTCCCGCCGACGACGTACGGGGTGGTGTCGAAGCCGCCGGTGTCGGCCAGTTCGGCCTCCTCGGCCGCCCGGTCCGTGTCCATGGCGGGCGCCGACACCGCTCTGACCTGTGCGACCTGGGTGACCTGGGTGACCCGCGAGGACGTCGTGGCGGTCGCCGGCTCTCTCGCGGGGGTGTTCTGCGAGGCGTTCGCGGACGGGACGAACCACAGTGCGCACAGGAGGGTGCCCGCGGCGGTGGCGGTCAGCAACGGGCGGCGAGCGGATGACACGGAATATCGATCCCCTTGTGACGCTGGCGAATTGGCCGTGTGGGGCGATGTTAGTGAAAGGCGCGGGTCACAGGAAAGTCACGGGAGGTTTCGGCCGTACGCTCCCGTCATGAGCACGGAAGAGACATCACGTTTTGTACGGCTTCGGGTGGAGCTGGTGCTGGAGGTGCGGGACGAGGGCGAGGTGGCCAAGGCCGCGCTGCGCCGTCTCGCCGGTGACACCGGGCTGCCCGAGGCGGAGCGGGCGCACGCCGAGTCCACTGTGACGGAAGACACCGCGGAGGCCCTGGCCTATCTCGTGGATCCGTTCGACCTGGTCAGCGAGGTGCCCGGGGTGGAGCTCCAGCAGGCGTCCTGGTCGAGTGAGCGCGTCGACTACGACCCCGATTCGCCCGAGTGGGACCTGGACGAGGATGATGGGGAGGACGACGAGGAAGAGGACGGCATCGGCTGAGCGTCCCGGGGCACCCATGACCCCGGACGGCACCGCCGTCCGGGGTTTCGTCGTCCCAGGGGACGTACGGACCGGTGTCCGGCCCCACCCGTGACGGGAGCGCGCCGCGGACGTGGGATGCCCCACAGATCCACGGGGCGGGAACGGGACGAACCGGCCGTAGCGTTGATGGTTCGTGACGGGGGACTCTCGGGGTTTTCGCGACTCGGCAACGATGGAGAAGCTTGTGATGACGGACAGTAAGCGGCGCGGACGCCTGGCGGCCGCTTCCGCTCTGCTCGGCGGTGTGCTGGTGCTCACGGCGTGTTCCGGCGGCGACGCCGACGCCTCCGGGGGCGGCGGCGACACCTCGCAGGCCAAGGTCGACGAGGCGGCGGCCAAGAAGTCGTCCGAGGCGCAGATCACGATCACGCCGAAGGACGGCTCCGCCAACGCGTCGATCAACAACTCCGCCGCCGTCACGGTGAGCAAGGGCACGCTCACCGGCGTCACCATGACCACCCAGGACGGCAAGGCCGTCGCCGGGCAGCTGGCCGCCGACGGCAGGAGCTGGAAGCCCAGCACCCCGCTGGAGCGGTCCACCACCTACAAGGTCGCCGCGGAGGCCAAGGACTCCGAGGGCCGCATAGCCCACGAGAACGCCTCCTTCACCACGGTCTCCCCGGCCAACAGCTTCATCGGCACCTTCACCCCGGACAACGGCTCCACGGTCGGCGTCGGCATGCCCGTGTCGATCAACTTCGACAAGGCGATCACCAACAAGGCGGCCGTGCAGAAGGGCATCACGGTCAGCTCCAGCAGCGGCCAGGAGGTCGCCTGCCACTGGTTCAACGCCAACCGCATGGACTGCCGCCCCCAGGACTACTGGAAGGAAGGCTCCACCGTCACCCTGAAGCTGGCGCTCGACGGCGTCCAGGGCGCGAGCGGTGTCTACGGCGTCCAGCAGAAGACGGTCACCTTCCACATCGGCCGCAACCAGGTCTCCTATGTCGACGCGCAGACCAAGCAGATGAAGGTCACGCAGGACGGCAAGGTCGTCAAGACCATCCCGATCTCCGCCGGTTCCCCCGACAACAAGACGTACGAGGGGCGGATGGTGGTCTCGGAGAAGTTCAAGCAGACCCGCATGAACGGCGCCACGGTCGGCTTCACCGACGACGACGGCAAGGGCGAGTACGACATCAAGGACGTGCCGCACGCCATGCGCCTGACCACCTCGGGCACCTTCATCCACGGCAACTACTGGGGCGCGCCGTCGGTGTTCGGCAGCGCGAACACCAGCCACGGCTGTGTCGGCCTGCGGGACGCGAAGGGCGCGAACGACCCGAGCACGCCGGCGGCCTGGTTCTACAACCACACGCTGATCGGTGACGTCGTGGTCGTCCAGCACACCGGCGACAAGACGGTCTCGCCGGACAACGGCCTCAACGGCTGGAACATGGACTGGGCGCAGTGGAAGGCCGGTTCGGCCATCTGACGCTCCGTCACCGTCTCGCGCGATGCCGCTCCTCCGGGGGCGGCATCGTTCGTTGACGGCCCATAACACCCTTTGGTTGCAAGGGACTTCGCGATTCTGTAACGGTGTCCCGGACGGCGCGTAACAGTTTCCTGTCGTGCTTTCTCACCGTTCTCTCATCTATTGAGCGACTGATCGTCTCCCGGAATACTTCGATGCCCGGGAGGCCGACGCGCGTGTGTGCGAGTCCGCCCCCGGCCGGGTGAACGGGGAATTCGCCCGGTACCTCATCTCCAGGGGGAGAACTTGCGCGCACAAGTGAAAAGAGCGGCCGCGGCCACCGTGGCCACGGCCGCGGCGGTCGCCCTCGCAGCGGGTATGACCAGCCCCGCGTCGGCGAAGCCCGCCCGCACCACCGCGGGCGCCGCCGCGTTCACCGCCAGGCACCACGTCACCCTGATCACCGGTGACCGCGTCGCCCTCGACGCCAAGGGCCGGGTCGTCGGCCTGGAGCGGGCCAAGGGCCGCGAGCACATACCCTTCCAGGTCCGCAAGGCGGCCGGGCACACGCTGGTGATCCCCGCGGACGCGGCCCACCTGGTGGCCTCCGGCACGCTGGACCGGCGCCTGTTCGACGTCACCGAGCTGGACAAGGCCGCCACCCGCAAGGCCCAGAGGAACGGCCTGAAGGTCATCGTCGGCTACCGCGGCACCGCGGGCGCCGCCAAGGCGGAGGTCCGCGACGCGGGCACCCTGCGGCGCAGCCTGACCGCGCTCAACGCGGACGCCGTGCAGACCCCGGTGAAGGACACCGCCGGGCTGTGGGACGCCGTCACCAACGGCGACAAGACCGCCTCCGGCATCGCGCACGTCTGGCTCGACGGCGTCCGCGAGGCCAGCCTCGACAAGTCCGTGCCGCAGATCGGCGCCCCCACCGCGTGGAAGGCCGGTTACACCGGCAAGGGCGTCAAGGTCGCCGTCCTGGACACCGGCGTGGACACCCGTCACCGCGACCTGAAGGACCAGGTGATCGCGTCCCGGAACTTCACCGGCGCCGCCGACGCCACCGACCACTTCGGCCACGGCACGCACGTCGCCTCCATCGTGGCGGGCACCGGCGCCGAGTCGGGCGGCAAGTACAAGGGTGTGGCCCCGGACGCCAAGCTGCTCAACGGCAAGGTCCTGGACGACAGCGGCTTCGGCGACGACTCCGGCATCCTCGCCGGCATGGAGTGGGCGGCCGGCCAGGGCGCCGACGTCATCAACCTCAGCCTCGGCGGCTACGACAGCCCCGGGATCGACCCGCTCGAGGCCGAGGTCAACAAGCTCTCCGCCGAGAAGGGCGTCCTGTTCGCGATCGCCGCGGGCAACGACGGCCCCCAGTCGGTCGGTTCGCCGGGCAGCGCGGACGCCGCGCTCACCGTCGGCGCCGTCGACGACAAGGACAAGCTGGCCGACTTCTCCTCCACCGGCCCGCGCGTCGGCGACGGCGCCATCAAGCCGGACGTCACCGCGCCGGGCGTCGACATCACCGCCGCCGCGGCCGACGGCAGCGTCATCGACAAGGAGGTCGGCCAGAACCCCGAGGGCTACCTCACGATCTCCGGCACCTCGATGGCCACCCCGCACGTCGCGGGCGCCGCGGCCATCCTGAAGCAGCAGCACCCCGACTGGGGCTACGCCGAGCTGAAGGGCGCCCTGACCGGCTCCGCCAAGGGCGGCAAGTACACCCCGTTCGAGCAGGGCACGGGCCGCATCCAGGTCGACAAGGCCATCGGCCAGTCGGTCGTCGCCGACCCGGTCTCGCTGAACTTCGGTGTGCAGCAGTGGCCGCACACCGACGACACCCCGGTCACCAAGAAGCTGACGTACCGCAACCTCGGCGACAAGGACGTCACGCTCACCCTGGCGAGCACCGCCACCGGGCCCAAGGGCGCGGCGGCCCCGGCCGGCTTCTTCACGCTCGGCGCGAACCAGGTCACCGTCCCGGCGCACGGCACGGCCGCGGTCGACCTCACCGTGAACACCAAGCTCGGCGGCACCCTCGACGGCGCCTACTCCGCGTACGTCACGGCGACGGGCGCCGGCCAGAGCGTCCGCACGGCCGCCGCGGTGCAGCGCGAGGTGGAGTCCTACGACGTCACGCTGAAGTTCATCGGCCGTGACGGCAAGCCGGCCCCGTATTACGAGGCCGACCTCTCCGGCGTGACGGGCCTGGCGGCCGGCACCTCGGTGAACCCGTACGACAAGTCCGGCACGGTGAAGGTGCGCGCGCCCAAGGGCACGTACATCCTCAACACCTCCGTCTACGGCGACCCGCAGAACGCCGCCAAGGGCATCGACTGGCTCGTGCAGCCGAAGCTGACCGTCGACAAGAAGCAGACGATCACCCTCGACGCGCGCAAGGCCAAGCCGGTGGACATCACCGTCCCCGGCTCGGGCCTGAAGCCCGAGTTCGCCGCGCCCGGCTTCGGCATCACGGTGGGCGACAGCGAGTACGCCTACACGATGTTCCTGGACTCGTACAAGAACTTCCGCACCGCCCACCTGGGCCCGCAGCCGGCCGCCGGCTCGCTGACCCAGCAGTGGGACGGCCACTGGACCAAGGGCGCGACCGAGGAGTACGCCGTCACCTCCGGCGGCCGGGTCAAGCAGCTCGCCACCGGCTACACCCGGCACTACAAGGCCGCCGACCTCGCCACGGTGAAGGTCCGGATGGGCGCGGCGGCCCGCGGCAAGAAGGGCACCGTCGACGCCATCGGCTGGCTGCCCGACAGCTCCGGCGCCTCCTCCATCAGCATCCCGCAGAACCTGCCCGGCACCCGCACCCTGCACCTGTCCACCACGGGCGGTGTGCGCTGGGGCCTGGAGTTCGGCCAGCACAGCGGGGACGACTACGAAGCCGGCTACTCGCTCGGCGAGTCCACCTTCAAGGGCGGCAAGACCTACACCAAGACGGTCAACACCGCCGTCTTCGGCCCGCACGTGGACAAGGAAATGGGCCTCTTCCGGCAGGGCAACGAGATCTTCGGCTCGCTGCCGCTGTTCGCCGACTCGGCCCAGAACGCCGGGTACTCGGCCTTCTCCTCGGTGAGCACCACCCTGTACCGCAACGGCACCAAGGTCGGCACCAACGAGGACCCCCTGTTCGGCGGCGAGTCCTTCAAGGTCCCGGCCGGTGACGCGGCGTACCGGCTGACCACCTCGGTCAAGCGGAAGGCGACGGTGTCCGAGGCGTCCAGCCGGATCGACGCGGCCTGGACCTTCCGCTCCAAGAAGCCGTCCGGCGACTTCGTCCAGCTGCCCGCCTCCAGCCTGCGCTTCGGTGCCACCACCGGTCTGGACAGCCGGGTCGCGGCGGGCAAGAAGGTCACCTTCCCGGTCACCGTGGAGGGCGCCGCCGCCGGCCGCAACCTGAAGTCCCTCGCGGTCTACGTCTCCTACGACGGCAAGACCTTCAAGAAGACCGACGTCAGGAACGGCAAGATCACCGTGAAGAACCCGGCCAGGAACAAGGCCGTCTCGTTCCGCGCCAAGATCACCGACAAGAAGGGCAACACGTCGGAGATCACGATCTACAACGCGTACTTCGGCAAGTGATCCCTCGCTAGCCGACCGTCCGCACGAGCGGCCCGCGGCGGGTACCCACCCGCCGCGGGCCGCTCGCCCGTTTCCGGGCCAGGCCGGGCCCCCGCCCGTTTCCGCGCTAGGCCGAGCGAACCGCCCGCGTGGCGTCCGCGCCCCAGCTGGCCAGCAGGCGCAGGGACTCGGCGGTGGGGGAGTCCGGCTCGGCGTGATAGGTGACCAGGGACTGCTCCGAGCCGTCCGTCAGGCGGAAGCTCTCGAAGTTCAGCGCGAGGTCGCCCACCAACGGGTGGTGCAGGTGCTTGACGCCATGGCTCTTCTCCTTGACGTCGTGCGTGGCCCACAGCCGGCGGAACTCCTCACTCTTCACCGACAGCTCGCCCACCAGCGCCGACAGCTTGGGATCGTCCGGGTGGCAGCCCGCGTCCATGCGCAGGGCGCACACGATGTCGATCGCCTTCTGCTCCCAGTCGACGAACAGCTCCCGGTACTCGGGGCGCAGGAACACCAGCCGGGCCCAGTTCCGCTCGGCCGGCGGCACCTCGCCCCAGTCGCCGAAGAGGGCCGCCGCCATCCGGTTCCAGGCGAGGATCTCCGCGCGCCGGCCCACGACGTACGCCGGCACGGACTCCATGGTCTGCAGCAGCTGCCGCAGCGCCGGGCGCACCTGCTGCTGGCGCGCCCCCTGCTTCCTCTTCAGCGTCTTCGGCTTGGCCAGATGCGTCAGATGGGCGTGCTCGGCGTCCGTCAGCCGCAGGGCCCGCGCGATCGCGTCCAGCACCTCCGCCGACACGTTCCGCCCGTTGCCCTGTTCGAGCCGGGTGTAGTACGCCACCGACACCCCGGCCAGCTGCGCCAGCTCCTCCCGGCGCAGCCCCGGCACCCGGCGGTGCCGTCCGAAGCCCGACAGTCCCACGTCCTCCGGCTTCAGCCGGGCCCGCCGGCTGCGCAGGAACTCGCTGAGCTCCGCCCGCCGGTCCAGGGCCTGGCCACCGCCGGCCGTCGTGTCCGGCTGCTCGTCCCTGCTGTCCATGCGTCCAGTATTCCTGGTCGTATGCAGGTGAGCCTGACCTCGCTGGTGGTACGCACGGCGGTCGTACGCAAAGGCGTGGTCTGGGTACGCCCCCGGAGGTGCGGCAGGCTGGACGCCGTGCCCGGGACCAGGAAGGCCGGGCGCGAGAACGATCACTAGGAGAACCACCGGCATGACCACTGTTGCCGCATACGCCGCGCCCGCCGCGAAGGCTCCGCTGGAGCGCACGACCATCGAGCGACGCGCGGTCGGCGAGTCCGACGTCCTGATCGACATCAAGTTCGCCGGTATCTGCCACTCCGACATCCACCAGGCCCGGGAGGGCTGGGGCGAGGCGATCTTCCCGATGGTGCCCGGCCACGAGATCGCCGGCGTCGTGTCGGAGGTCGGCCCCGGCGTGACCAAGTTCAAGGTCGGCGACCGGGTCGGCGTCGGCTGCCTGGTCGACTCCTGCCGCGAGTGCGAGAACTGCCGGGCCGGGCAGGAGCAGTACTGCGTGAACGGCGGCTTCGGGCCCACGTACAACGCCATCGGCCGGGACGGCACGCCCAACTACGGCGGCTACTCGCAGAAGATCGTCGTCGACGAGAACTACGTCGTCCGCATCCCCGACGGGCTGTCCCTGGACGTGGCCGCGCCCCTGCTGTGCGCGGGCATCACCACCTACTCGCCGCTGAAGCGCTGGAACGCCGGCCCCGGCAGGAAGGTCGCGATCCTCGGCATGGGCGGCCTCGGCCACATGGGCGTGAAGATCGCGCACGCGCTCGGCGCCGAGGTGACCGTGCTGTCGCAGTCCCTGCGCAAGAAGGACGACGGCCTCAAGCTGGGCGCCGACCACTACCACGCCACCAGCGACCCGAAGACCTTCGAGGAGCTGCGGGGCACGTTCGACGTGATCCTGTCCACGGTGTCGGCCCCGCTGGACTTCAACGCCTACCTGTCGCTGCTGAAGACGCAGGGCGCGCTGGTGAACGTGGGTGCCCCCGAGGAGCCGATCTCGCTCAACCTCTTCTCGGTGATCGGCGGCGGCAAGACCCTCGCGGGCTCCATGATCGGCGGCATCCGCGAGACCCAGGAGATGCTGGACTTCTGCGCGGAGCACGGCATCGGCGCCGAGATAGAGCTGATCGCCGCGTCCGAGATCAACGAGGCGTACGAGCGGGTGCTGGCCAGCGACGTCCGCTACCGCTTCGTGATCGACGCCGCGACGATCTGACCCGCGGTCCGCCGGACCGTAGCCCTCGCCGGGCTACGGCCGGCGGCGGGGTGCTCCCCCCTATCCGAGGCCGAAGCCCTCCCCGGCGCCGTACGCCCGTACCACCACGCCCCCGTCCGTGGCCGGCCGCACCACGTGCGCCCGTCCGGCACCGGACACCCGGGCCTCGCCGTCCCGGACGGCGAGCAGCGTGTTCTCGTCCAAGGCGACCCCGTACGGCGCCTTCCGCCGCCCCACCGCCGCGACCAGCCGGGCCAGCGTCCCCCACTGGGCGGCGTGCACGTCCACCGCGAACGGCACCAGCCCGAGCCCCGCCCGGACCTCGACCTCCGCCAGGTCCTCCCCGGTCTCCTCCGGG
>NZ_JACBWZ010000221.1 GCF_013870595.1 Streptomyces sp. WELS2
CACCCGTGTCCGCTCCCGCCGCCCGCACCATCACGTCCGACGCCCGCCTTCCCCACGACCTGCCGGCCCCGCCGGCCCCGCCGACGCCGGATGCGGCGCACACGACGCACGCGGCGGTCCGGCAACTCCCTTGTGCCGACAGCGAATTGTGCCGTACGGCGGGGCCTCTGCGGTGGCCGGCCGGGGTCGGCGCGGGTGAACCGGGGACCGCTGTGTTGACCCGGCCCCGGGGATCCCGCTTCGCGGAGGGCTCAGCCGAGCAGGTCCGGTTCGGCGCGGCTGATGTCTTGCCACAGCGGCTGGTAGTTGATCCAGGCCACCAGGTCGCCGCCGAGCTGTTCGCGGGTGGCGACGGCCGCCTTGTGGTCGATGAGCACCGGCCGGCCCGCCGCCTTGGCCGTCAGCTGCACCTGGCAGCACCGCTCCAGGGACAGGAACCACCAGGCGGCGGCGTCCACCGAGTCACCGACGGTGAGCAGCCCGTGGTTGCGCAGCACCAGTGCCTTGCGGGAGCCCAGCGCGGCGGCGATCCGGCGGCCCTCCGCGGCGTCGACGGTGACACCGGTGTAGGCGTCGTAGAGGGCGATGTCCTCGTAGAAGGCGCAGCTCTCCTGGGTGATGGGGTCGATCAGGTCGCCGAGGGCGGCGAGGGCGCGGCCGTGCACGGAGTGGCAGTGGGCGACGGCGACCACGTCGGGGCGGGCGGCGTGCACCTGGGCGTGCACGGTGAACGCGGCCTGGTTGACGTGGTAGCGGCCCTCGATCACCTGCCCGTCCTGGTTGGCGAGGACCAGATCGCCGACGGTGACGTGCTTGAAGGGCATGCCGAACGGGTTGACCCAGAAGCAGTCGGTGTACTCCGGGTCGCGGACCGTGATGTGCCCGGACACCCCGTCCTCGAACCCCGCCCGTCCGAAGATCCGCAGGGCGCCCGCGAGCCGCTCCTTGCGGTGTCTGCGTTCGTCCTCGGCCGACTCGTGCAGGGGCGGCATGGCGAAGTGCAACCGGTCGGTGGGCAGCGGCAGGGGCGGGGTGGGCCCGTGCATGGATCCTCCAGCGGGGGGACTGCGGTACGGCCGGAAGGTACCGCCGGCCGGCGCGAAAGGGCAGAGCCGGCCGGTGAAGATGACGTGCGCGATGAATACCCGACAGAGGGTGTCGGGATTGGGCGGCAGGCTGGCGCGTATGAACTGGACAGCCTTCCGCGCCGCCGCGCCCGAGCTGGCGGCGATCGCCGAGGAGCGCTTCGGCGCCTACCGGCACCACGTCCTCGCGACCCTCCGCAGGGACGGCTCGCCCCGCACCTCCGGTCTGGAGGTCAGGTTCCTGGGCGGGGAGCTGTGGCTAGGCATGATGCCGCGTTCCCTGAAGGCCCTGGACCTGCTCCGCGACCCCCGCTTCACCCTCCAGGCCAACCCCGGCGACGGCACGGACATGGGCGGCGGCGACCTCCGGATCAGCGGGCGGGCGTACGAGGTCGGGGAGGGCGCGGCCAAGGCCGCCTATGTGAAAGAGGTGGAACCGCCGCAGCCGTTCCACCTCTTCCGCACCGAGCCGACGGAGGTCGTCCGCACCTGCGTCGAGGACGACAGGTATCTGGTCGTCCAGGTCTGGCGGCCCGGTGAGCCCCTGCGCACGCTCAAGCGTGCCTAGGGCCTACTCCCACTCGATGGTCCCCGGCGGCTTGCTCGTCACGTCGAGGACGACCCGGTTGACGTCCCGGACCTCGTTGGTGATCCGGGTGGAGATGCGGGCCAGGACGTCGTAGGGCAGCCGGGACCAGTCGGCGGTCATGGCGTCCTCGGAGGAGACCGGACGCAGCACGACCGGGTGACCGTAGGTGCGGCCGTCGCCCTGGACGCCCACGCTGCGGACGTCGGCGAGCAGGACCACCGGGCACTGCCAGATGTCGCGGTCGAGGCCGGCCGCGGTCAGCTCCTCGCGGGCGATGGCGTCGGCCTCGCGCAGCAGGTCCAGCCGCTCCTTGGTGACCTCGCCGACGATCCGGATGCCGAGGCCGGGGCCGGGGAAGGGCTGGCGCTGGACGATCTCCTCCGGCAGGCCGAGCTCCTTGCCGACCATGCGGACCTCGTCCTTGAACAGCTTGCGCAGCGGTTCGATCAGCTTGAACTCGAGGTCCTCGGGCAGGCCGCCGACGTTGTGGTGCGACTTGATGTTCGCGGTGCCGGTGCCACCGCCGGACTCCACCACGTCCGGGTAGAGGGTGCCCTGGACCAGGAACTCCACGGCCGGGCCCTCGTCGGCGATGATCTCGGCCTGCGCCTGCTCGAAGACGCGGATGAACTCCCGGCCGATGATCTTGCGCTTCTCCTCGGGGTCGGTCACCCCGGCGAGCGCCTTCAGGAAGCGCTCCTCGGCGTCGACGACCTTCAGCTGGACGCCGGTGGCCGCGACGAAGTCCTTCTCGACCTGCTCGGTCTCGCCCTTGCGCATCAGGCCGTGGTCGACGTAGACACAGGTCAGCTGGGAGCCGATGGCCTTCTGCACGAGGGCGGCGGCGACGGCGGAGTCCACCCCACCGGACAGGCCGCAGATCGCGCGCTTGTCGCCGACCAGCTCGCGGATGGCCTGGACCTGCTCCTCGATGACGTTGCCGGTGGTCCAGTCCGGCTTCAGCCCGGCACCGCGGTAGAGGAAGTGCTCCAGCACCTGCTGGCCGTGCGTGGAGTGCATGACCTCGGGGTGGTACTGGACGCCGTAGAGCTTCTTGTCGTCGTTCTCGAACGCGGCGACCGGGACGACGTCCGTGGACGCGGTGACCGTGAAGCCCTCCGGGGCGGCGGAGCAGGCGTCGCCGTGGGACATCCAGACGTGCTGCTCCTCCGGGGTGCCCTCGAAGAGGGTGGAGGACGCCTTGGAGACGTGCAGGTCGGTACGGCCGTACTCGCGGGCGCCGGTGTTGTCGACGGTGCCGCCGAGGACCTGCGCCATCAGCTGGAAGCCGTAGCACATGCCGAAGACGGGGACGCCGGACTCGAAGATCTCGCGGTCGAGGCGGGGCGCACCCTCCTCGTAGACCGACGAGGGGCCGCCGGAGAGGATGATCGCCGCGGGCTTCTTGGCGAGCATCTCGCGGACCGGCATGGTGCTCGGCACGATCTCGCTGTAGACCCGCGCCTCGCGGACGCGACGGGCGATGAGCTGGGCGTACTGCGCGCCGAAGTCGACGACCAGGACGGTGTCGGGAGTGGCGGCAGACTGGGTCGCTGATGACACGGGGTGCCTTCTGGTGGTCGGGCGGGGGTCTGTGCTTCCGATTCTAACGGGGTGGCCACCGGACCTCCGAGACGAGCCGCCGTGGCATACTGACCGCATGCGCAAGCACTCGACCTTCGTCTTTACCTATGGCATCCGGCCCGCCGGCTGCCATGGTCGTGCTGCTTGAGCAAACCGCCAAGCGACTTCCCAGGCGCCCCGGGCCGACAAGGCCCGGGGCGCCTGTCGTATTCCGGGTTCCGTCGGCCCAGGGCTTTTGCCCATCCCCTTCGAGGAGCCCCGGATGACCACCACCACACCCGAAGCGGCCATCGCCGACGCCCGCGAACGCATCGACGCGCTCGACGACCGGATCATCGGCCTGATCCAGGAGCGGATGGCCGTCTCCGCCGTCGTCCAGCAGACCCGGATCGCCTCCGGCGGGCGGCGGGTGCACCTGTCCCGCGAGATGGAGATCCTCGCCCGCTACCGGGACGCCCTCGGCAAGCCCGGCACCAGCCTCGCCATGACCCTGCTGGAGTTGTGCCGGGGTCGCATCTGAGTTCTATCCCGCTCTCACCCGTACGGCACCGTGACCGGCCCGCACAGCGCTTCGTTGAGGGGGTGTCCGTGCCAGCCAGGGGCGGGCGACGGAACCACGCGTGGCTCACCGGAGCGATGAGGCGTACGGGTCGTGCCGTACGCCGTGGGACCTCGCTCCGGACGTGACCGGACGGCAGGGGACAGCGGTCCGGTCATCCAAGAGAACGGCCGGCCCCGGGGACGCCCGGGGCCGGCCGGCGGAACACCGCGGCGAGTACGCGGAAGACCGCGGACAGATACGTGGCGCGGCGCCGGTCCCGGGCGGCGGCGCCGATTCGAGCAAGGGCCCCGCGGCCCCTCCGTCCCGCGGGGCCCTTCGTCCTGCCCGGGGGCCCGACCACACTCCTGAATTGTGATCGAGATCACACGAGGTATGCGGCCCCGGTGAGCAACCCTTCCGGCTTTCCGCTGATCCAACCTGCCGGATCAAGAAGCGATGGCCGGGACCTGCTTTCGGAGGGGGATGCAGGTCCCGTCCCTCGTGCCGGTCACTTCTTCGGCGGCACCGCCGGCATCCCCAGGAACGGCAGCCGCAGCGCGCCGAACGCGTCCGCCGGGACCACCGGCGCCTTGGGCTCCACCGGCGCCAGCCGCTCGTACGCCGCTCCCTGCGCCGGACGCGGATCCTCCTCGCCCTTGTTCGGCCAGAACGACATCGCCCGCTCCGCCTGCGCGGTGATCGTGAGCGACGGGTTGACGCCCAGGTTCGCCGAGACCGCGGCGCCGTCCACGACCGAGATGCCGGGGTGGCCGTAGAGCCGGTGGTAGGGGTCGATCACGCCGGTCTCCGGGGAGTCCCCGATGGGGCAGCCGCCGAGGAAGTGCGCGGTGAGCGGGGTTCCCATCAGCTCGCCGATGTTGCTGCCGGCGAAGCCGTTGATCTCGGCGGCGAGCGCGGAGGCGGCCTCGGTCGCGGCCCTGATCTGCTTGGGGTTGGGCGCGCCGTGCCCCTGCCGGGCGGTGAGCAGGCCCCGGCCGGGCCCGGCGGGTTTCAGGTAGGTGGTCAGCGAGTTGTCCAGGGACTGCATGACCAGGCCGATGATGGTCCGCTCCGACCAGCGCCGGTTGGACAGCGAGCGGGCGACCTGGACGGGGTGCCGGGCCGCGTTCGCCAGCCAGGCCAGCACCCGCGAGGAACCCTCGGTGTACGGCACCTGGAGGATGGACAGGCCGCCCATCGCGTTGGAGCCCTTGCCGTAGCGGACCGGCTCGATGTGGGTGTTCTCGTCGGGGTGGATGGAGGAGGTGATGGCGACGCCCCGGGTGAAGTCGGCCCTCGGCGCGCCGGTCGCCCGGCGGTAGCGGCGGTCGTCGGTCTGCGCGCCCACCAGCGCCTCGGAGTTGGTGCGGGTCAGGTCGCCGAGCCGGGGGGACAGGTACGGCAGCCGGTGACTCGCCTTCATGCGGTGCAGCAGGGTCTGGGTGCCGTAGGTGCCGGCCGCGAGGACGACCCTGCGGGCGGTGAGGATCCGGCCCTCGGCCTTGCGCTTGCGGTCCGTCGGCAGGGTCGCGACCGCGTAGCCGCCGCGCGAGTCGTCGGTGACGGACACGACCGTGGTCATGGGGTGGACGACCGCGCCCGCCTTCTCGGCGAGGTGGAGGTAGTTCTCGTTGAGGGTGTTCTTCGCGCCGTGCCGGCAGCCGGTCATGCACTCGCCGCACTCGGTGCAGGCCCGCCGGTCGGGCCCGGCCCCGCCGAAGTACGGGTCGGGCACCCGCTCGCCGGGCCGGGCCGTCGTCCCGCCGTCGGCGTCCTGGCCGTCCCCGAAGAACACGCCCACGGGCGCGAGGTGGAAGGTGTCGGCGACGCCCATCCGCCCGGCCGCCGCCTTCAGATGGACGTCGGAGGGGGTCATGGTGGGGTTGAGCCGCACCCCGAGCATGCGCCGGGCCTGGTCGTAGTACGGCTTCAACTCCTCCTGCCAGTCGGTGATGTGCCGCCACTGGGGGTCGTCGAAGAAGGCCTTCGGCGGTACGTAGAGGGTGTTGGCGTAGTTGAGCGAGCCGCCGCCGACGCCCGCGCCGGCCAGCACCATGACGTTGCCCAGCAGGTGGATGCGCTGGATGCCGTACATGCCGAGCCGGGGCGCCCAGAGGTAGTTCTTCAGGTCCCAGGAGTTCTTCGGGAGGGTGGCGCGGGTGAAGCGGCGGCCCGCCTCCAGCACGCCGACCCGGTAGCCCTTCTCGGTGAGCCGGAGGGCCGACACCGAGCCGCCGAATCCGGAACCGACGACGATCACGTCGTAGTCGTACCCGTCCTCGTCCCGGGTCTGGACAGACTGCTCCTGCGACACGTGCTCTCCTCGGTGGGAACGGCTGCTTTCCGAACGGGGCTGCTCTGCGGAACGGGGCTCCTAGCGGAACCGGAAGGCCTTCATCAGGCGCAGGCTCGTGCTCATGAAGCGGGCGTACGCCTCGTCGTCCATGCCCAGCGAGGGCGCCATCGGCAGCAGCCGCTGCTGGGCGACGGTCTGGGCCTCCGTGTACTTGAGGATGCCCTCGGAGCCGTGGCGGCGGCCGAGGCCGGAGTCCTTCATGCCGCCCATCGGGGACTGGGCGCTGCCGTAGGCGGGCGCGTAGCCCTCGTTGACGTTGACGGTGCCGGTGCGCAGGCGGGCGGCGATGTCCCGGCCGCGGCGGGCGTTCGTGGTCCACACGGACGCGTTCAGGCCGTACGGCGTGGCGTTGGCGCGCTCGACGGCCTCGTCGTCGCTCCGGAAGCGGTAGACGGAGACGACCGGGCCGAAGGTCTCCTCCTCGCAGACGGCCATGGCGGGCTCGACGCCGTCGAGGATGGTCGGCTCGAAGAAGTACGGGCCGATGTCGGGGCGGGCCACACCGCCCGCGATCACCGTGGCGCCCTTGGCGACGGCCTCCTCCACGTGCCGCTGGACGGTCTTCAGCTGGCGTTCGCCGACCAGCGAGCCCATGTCGGCGCCGTAGGCGAGGAAGTTGCCGAGCCGCATGGCCCTGGTGCGGGCGGCGAACCGGTCCAGGAAGGCGTCGGCGACGGACTCGTGGACGTAGAGCCGCTCGATGGAGATGCACAGCTGGCCGGCGGAGGAGAAGCAGGCCCGGACGGCGCCGGCGGCGGCCTTCTCGATGTCGGCGTCGTCCAGCACCAGCATGGCGTTCTTGCCGCCGAGTTCGAGGGAGACGCCGACCAGGCGGGAGGCGGCGCCGACGGCGACCTCGCGGCCGGTGCGGGTGGAGCCGGTGAAGGAGACGTAGTCGGCGTGCCTGACCAGCTCGGGGCCGACGACCGGGCCCTCGCCGAGGACGACTTGGAAGACGTCCTCGGGCAGCCCGGCCTCGATCAGCAGGTCCCGCGCCCACAGTGCGGTGAGGCAGGTCTCCGTGTCCGGCTTCATCACCACGGCGTTGCCCGCGACGAAGGCGGGCAGGGCGTCGCCGACGGACAGCTCCAGCGGGTAGTTCCAGGGGGCGATCTGGCCCACCACCCCGCGCGGATGGCGCAGTTCGGTGACCTTCGTCAGGACCGGGACGGCGCCGGTGTGCCGCTTGGGCCGCAGATAGGCGGCGGCACGGCGGCCGTAGTGCCGGGCGGCGACGGCGACGGCCTGCACCTCCTCGTGCGCGTGCAGGCGGGCCTTGCCGGTCTCCAGCTGGATCAGGTCCAGGACTTCGGCCTGCCGCTCCAGCACCAGGTCGTGGAAGCGCAGCAGCACGGCGGCGCGCTGCCGCACCGGGGTCGCCGCCCACACGGTCTGCGCGGCGCGGGCCGCCGCGAAGGCGTCCTCGACGTCGTCCGGGGTGGACTCGGGCAGGTCGGCCAGCTTCTCGCCGGTGAAGGGGGCGTGACTTACGGTACGGCCGGATCCCGTGACGCCCTTGGTGAGCCGGGCCACCAGCTGCGGGGTGACCACGTCGGCGGCGGTACGGGCGCCGTCGGGGGCGGGCGCGAGCGGATTGGTACCGGCGATGTCCGGGGCCTGGGTGTCCGTCATGACGCGCAGGGTATGCCGCGGCGCGGCCTTTGTGTACCCGTCGGTAACGCGGATTCACCGACCGCTCACAACCCGCCAGTGATCACTGGCAGCGAATGCGCTGATCAGGGCGTTGACGGGGTGACGATCAGCCGGGCCGGAGTTTCACCCGCCGGCCGAGAAGGTGTCCACGGCCACGTCGAAGTACTCCCGCGCCTCGCGCACCTTACCGACCGGCGCCGACACCCACACGTCGTACAGCCTGCCGTTCTCCTCCCAGCACAGGTCGTAGGTGTGGCGCGGGCCCTCCGCCGCGCTGAAGCCGTTCCAGGTGAACTCCCAGAAGGCGGCCCGGTGTCCGGCGTGCGTGGTGGGGGTGACCCGGCCGTCGTGGTAACCGGGGTTGTTCTCGGGGCCGGCGGCGGCGGACCGCTCCAGGACGCCCCGGGGGCCGCCGGGCTGCGGGCCGGTGACCTTGACGCCCAGGCGGAAGGTCTGCCCCGGCGAGAGGTAGTAGACGCGTTCGCCGCGCGGGCTGCGGGTGAAGTCCTCCGGGACCGCGAGGGAGAAGCCGGCCGGGTCGTGGGCCGTGCGGTAACCGGAGGGCGCGGTGTGCGAGCCGGTGCCGGGCGGGCTGCTGCGCCCGGGTGAGGGGGTGCCCGTTGTCGGGGTGGGGG
>NZ_JACBWZ010000222.1 GCF_013870595.1 Streptomyces sp. WELS2
TCCGCACCATGTCCGACCGGAAGTCCGCCACGGACGCCTCGACGCACGTCAGCGCGACCGTCGCCATGACCGGCAAGGACTGGGGCACCCAGGCGGTGCTGGAGCTGAAGAACGTCAAGGGCCCGCTGAAGTGCTCCCTGGTGCTCGTCGCCAAGAACGGCCAGCGCGTGACCATGTCGTCGTGGACGGTGCCGGACTGGGGGTACGGCATCCCGGGCGCGGAGAGCGAGAGCGCGCGGAAACCGCTCTACATCGGCGGGGCGGCCGCCTTCCGACCCGACGAGATCGACCACTTCGAGGTGGTGACGTTCGAGGGGAGGAAGCTGGTGGAGGTCGACGCGTAGCCCGGGCGCGCCCCGGGTGACCTCCCCGTAGCTTTGACCGGTCCCCTTCGCGTACGGTTGACGGCTGCCCAGCACGTCAGAAGGGGGCCAGGTGGCCGCTCAGGTTCAGCAGTCCGCGGTCGGCTCGGTACACGAGGCACACGATTCCGTCCGTGACCGGGAGATCAGCGTCGAACAGGAACACCTGGACCGGGTGTACCGGCGGCTCGAGGAGAAGATCCACGAAGCCGAGTTCCTGATGCACGACGCGGCCCAGCGCGGCCAGGTCGGCACCCCGGGCGCGCTCGCCGAACGGGACGCCCAGGTCTTCCGGGCCGGCGTCCACCTCAACCGGCTGAACAACGAGTTCGAGGACTTCCTCTTCGGGCGCATCGACCTGCTGCTCGGCAAGGACGGCAAGAAGGGGCCCGACGGCGCCTACACGGCCGTCGAGCCCGCCGAGGGCGTCGTGCGCGAGGACAACACCGCCGACATCGCCGAAACGCTGCACATCGGCCGTATCGGCGTCCTGGACGAGGACTACTCCCCGCTGGTCATCGACTGGCGGGCGCCGGCCGCCGCGCCCTTCTACCGGGCCACGCCGGTGGAGCCGGGACGGGTGGTGCGGCGCCGGGTCATCCGGTCCAAGGGGCGCCGGGTGCTCGGCGTCGAGGACGACCTGATGCGGCCGGAGCTGACGGCGTACCTGGACGGCCGGGAGCTGCCCGTCATCGGCGACGGCGCCCTGATGGCCGCCCTCGGCCAGGCCCGCGGCCACACCATGCGGGACATCGTCTCCTCCATCCAGGCCGAGCAGGACCTGGTCATCCGGGCCCCCGCCGCCTCCATCACCTACGTGGAGGGCGGGCCCGGCACCGGCAAGACGGCCGTCGCCCTGCACCGCGCCGCCTACCTGCTCTACCAGGACCGCAGACGCTACGCGGGCGGCATCCTGATCGTCTCGCCGACCCCGCTGCTGGTCGCCTACACCGAGGGCGTGCTGCCCTCGCTCGGCGAGGAGGGCCAGGTCGCCATCCGCGCCATCGGCTCCCTGGTCGACGGCGCGGAGGCCACCGTCTACGACTCCCCGTCCGTGGCCCGCGCCAAGGGCTCCTCCCGGATGCTGAAGGTGCTGCGCAAGGCCGCCCGGGGCGCCCTGGAGCTGGGCCCGGCCGCCCCGGCCGACGCCGGGGACGACGAGAGCCGGCCCTTGGCCGGCCCGCCCTCCCGGCTGCGCGTCGTTGCCTTCGGGCGCCGGCTCGAACTGGAGGCCGACGAGCTGGAACGTATCCGCCGGACCGCGCTCGCCGGCACCGCGCCGGTCAACCTGCTCCGTCCGCGCGCCCGCAAGCTGCTGCTGGACGCCCTGTGGGCGCACTCCGGCGCCGCCGCCCGGCACACCGACCCGGAGCTGGCCGCCGAGCTGCGCTCCTCCTTCGACGAGGACGTCACGAGCGAGGACTCCTTCCTGGCGTTCCTCGACGCCTGGTGGCCCGAGCTGACGCCGAAGGCCGTGCTCGCGGCGATGGCCGACGAGAAGCGGCTCGGCCGCTGGGCCCGGCGCGTGCTCAACCCCGGCGAGGTCCGCAAGGTCGCCCGCTCGCTGAGGCGGGACGGCCTGTCCGTGCACGACATCGCCCTGCTCGACGAGCTCCAGGCGATCCTCGGCGCCCCGGCCCGCCCCCGCAAGAAGCGCGAACTGGACCCGCTGGACCAGCTCACCGGCCTGGAGGAGCTGATGCCGGTGCGCGAGGAGACCCAGCGGGAGCGGGCCGAACGGCTGGCGCAGGAGCGCACCGAGTACGCGCACGTCATCGTGGACGAGGCGCAGGACCTGACGCCGATGCAGTGGCGCATGGTCGGCCGCCGCGGCCGGCAGGCCACCTGGACGGTCGTCGGGGACCCGGCGCAGTCCTCCTGGTCCGACCCGGACGAGGCGGCCGAGGCCCGCGACGAGGCGCTGGGCACCCGGCCCAGGCGCCGCTTCGAGCTCACCGTGAACTACCGCAACCCGGCCGAGATCGCCGAGCTGGCCGCGAGGGTGCTCGCGCTCGCCATGCCCGGCGCGAAGGCGCCCTCCGCCGTGCGGTCGACCGGTGTGGAGCCGCGCTTCACCGTGGTGGCGGACTCCCTGGAGCGGACGGTGCGCGCGGAGGCCGAGCGGCTGCTGGGCCTGGTGGACGGCACGGTCGGCGTGGTGGTGGCGATGGGCCGGCGCGAGGAGGCCCGGCGCTGGCTGGCCGGGCTGGGCGACCGGGTGGTGGCCCTCGGCAGTCTGGAGGCCAAGGGCCTGGAGTACGACGCGACGGTCGTCGTGTCGCCCGCGGAGATCGCCGACGAGTCGCCGGCCGGTCTGCGGGTGCTGTACGTGGCGCTGACCCGGGCCACCCAGCAGCTGACGGTGGTCTCGGGCCAGCGGGACGAGCCGGACGCGGCCGGGGTGCCGGATCTGCTCCGGGACTGACGGGCACGGCGGCGGCCCCGTCCGGCGGCCGGTTCCGAACAATCCCGCACAGGGGGAATGGCCCTGGGCGAGGGTTTGTTAGCCTTGGTGTGGCACCGGCCCGATCCAAGCCCCCGGGCCCAACCTTCGTCGCTACGAGCGACCACTTGCCGCGAGGCGAGCATGGCGGGTCGGTGTCATAAGCGTGGGAGGCCCACGTCACGGATGTGACGTGGGCCTCTTTCTTTGCCCCCGCGGCCTCTTTCCAGGCTCGATCGTTTCTCGTATGGTGGAAGTAGTTTTCCGAAACCACGTACCGCACAGGGAATGTCGCGTGAACAAAACGTCCGCAACCCAGGGCGACTACCACGTACTGAGTGGTAGGTGCGACGATCGGACGGCACAACTCGCGACACGGTGAAAGCAGAGGAAGTCGGCCATGGCAACGGCGCCCAGCGTCTCCTACTCGATGACGATCCGGCTGGAGGTGCCCGCGAGCGGAACGGCCGTCTCGCAGCTCACCACCGCCGTGGAGTCCTCCGGAGGCTCGGTGACCGGCCTCGACGTCACCGCGTCCGGTCACGAGAAGCTCCGTATCGACGTCACCATCGCGGCCACCTCCACGGCCCACGCCGAGGAGATCGTCGAGAAGCTGCGCGGCATCGAGGGCGTCACGCTCGGCAAGGTCTCCGACCGTACGTTCCTGATGCACCTCGGCGGCAAGATCGAGATGGCGTCGAAGCACCCCATCCGCAACCGTGACGACCTCTCCATGGTCTACACGCCCGGCGTGGCCCGCGTCTGCATGGCCATCGCCGAGAACCCCGAGGACGCCCGCCGCCTCACCATCAAGCGCAACTCCGTTGCGGTCGTGACGGACGGCTCCGCCGTGCTGGGCCTCGGCAACATCGGCCCCAAGGCCGCGCTGCCCGTCATGGAGGGCAAGGCGGCCCTCTTCAAGCGCTTCGCCGGCATCGACGCCTGGCCGATCTGCCTGGACACCCAGGACACCGACGCGATCGTGGAGATCGTCAAGGCGATCGCCCCGGGCTTCGCCGGCATCAACCTGGAGGACATCTCCGCGCCGCGCTGCTTCGAGATCGAGGCCCGGCTGCGCGAGGCCCTGGACATCCCGGTCTTCCACGACGACCAGCACGGCACCGCCATCGTCGTGCTCGCCGCGCTGACCAACGCGCTGCGCGTGACGGACAAGGCGATCCAGAACATCCGGGTCGTCATGTCCGGTGCCGGCGCGGCCGGTACGGCCATCCTCAAGCTGCTGCTGGCGGCCGGCGTGAAGAACGCCGTCGTCGCCGACATCCACGGTGTCGTGCACGCCGGCCGCGAGGACCTGGTGAACGCCCCGGCCGACTCGCCGCTGCGCTGGATCGCCGACAACACCAACCCCGAGGGCCTCACCGGCACCCTGAAGGAGGCCGTGCGCGGCGCCGACGTCTTCATCGGCGTCTCCGCCCCGAACGTCCTGGACGGCGCCGACGTGGCCGCCATGGCCGAGGGCGCCATCGTGTTCGCGCTCGCGAACCCCGACCCCGAGGTCGACCCGGCGATCGCCCGGCAGACCGCGGCCGTCGTGGCCACCGGCCGCTCCGACTTCCCGAACCAGATCAACAACGTGCTGGTCTTCCCGGGCGTCTTCCGCGGTCTGCTGGACGCGCAGTCCCGCACCGTCAACACCGAGATGATGCTCGCCGCCGCCAAGGCCCTGGCCGACGTGGTGAGCGAGGACGAGCTGAACCCGAACTACATCATCCCCAGCGTCTTCAACGACAAGGTCGCGGGCGCCGTGGCCGGGGCGGTCCGGGAGGCCGCCAAGGCGGTCGGCGCGACGGCCTGACCACGGCGTGACGTACGGTGCGGGGCGCTGTGAGTATCACCACGGCGGCCCCCGCACCGGCGCGTCGTGGAACCACCGGATGCCGGGCGCACTCTAGGGTGACGGCCGAGCGGGCCCTTTTCGTGTGACTCCCCAGGGTGTTCTCACGACTCCTACGGGTGCCGGATTGGCTTTCCCGCCGCAGGTAGGGGCAGGATGCTCCCCCAGGGACCACGTCCCTGCGGGGACACCCCCAAGGGCGCGAGCGCATCGGCATCGCAGTGCCTCGGGCGGCACCGCCGCGTGGCACACCCCAACGGCAAGAAAAATACGGGAGTAACAACATGAACCGCAGTGAGCTGGTGGCCGCGCTGGCCGACCGCGCCGAGGTGACCCGCAAGGACGCCGACGCCGTGCTGGCCGCGTTCGCCGAGACCGTCGGCGAGATCGTCGCCAAGGGCGACGAGAAGGTCACCATCCCTGGCTTCCTGACCTTCGAGCGCACCCACCGTGCCGCTCGCACCGCGCGCAACCCGCAGACCGGCGAGCCCATCAACATCCCGGCCGGCTACAGCGTGAAGGTCACCGCGGGCAGCAAGCTCAAGGAAGCCGCCAAGGGCAAGTAATCGCTCCGCTTCGAGCGACGGCCCACCTGAGCGCCGTGGGCGGCTGCCGGCCCGCTGTGGCGGGTCGCGCCCCGCGGCGGAGCCGCTGATCGAAACGGCCCGCGCCCCTTGCGGGGCGCGCCTCAGCTGAAGACGCCGAAAAGGGCGGCCCCCTCCCATCGAGGGGGCCGCCCTTTCGGCGTTCGTGGGGCCTAGCCGAGCGCCTTGCCCGGGAGCTCGACCTTCGCGCCGAGCTCGACGAGCTTGTCCATGAAGTTCTCGTAGCCGCGGTTGATCAGCTCGATGCCGTGGACGCGGGAGGTGCCCTCGGCGGCGAGGGCCGCGATGAGGTACGAGAATCCGCCGCGCAGGTCGGGGATGACCAGATCGGCGCCCTGCAGCCTGGTCGGGCCGGAGACGACCGCGGAGTGCAGGAAGTTGCGCGCGCCGAAGCGGCAGGCGGAGCCGCCCAGGCACTCGCGGTAGAGCTGGATGTGCGCGCCCATCTGGTTCAGCGCGGAGGTGAAGCCGAGCCGGGACTCGTAGACCGTCTCGTGGATGATGGACAGGCCGGTGGCCTGGGTCAGGGCCACCACCAGCGGCTGCTGCCAGTCCGTCTGGAAACCGGGGTGCACGTCCGTCTCCAGGGCGATGGACTTCAACTGCCCGCCGGGGTGCCAGAAACGGATGCCCTCGTCGTCGATCCGGAAGGCACCGCCCACCTTGCGGTAGGTGTTCAGGAACGTCATCATCGAGCGCTGCTGGGCGCCGCGGACGTAGATGTCGCCGTTGGTCGCGAGCGCCGCCGAAGCCCAGGAGGCGGCCTCCAGGCGGTCCGGCAGGGCGCGGTGGGTGTAGCCGGACAGCTTGTCCACACCGGTGATGCGGATCGTGCGGTCGGTGTCCATCGCGATGATCGCGCCCATCTTCTGCAGCACGCAGATGAGGTCCTCGATCTCCGGCTCGACGGCCGCGTTGGACAACTCCGTGACGCCCTCGGCCAGTACGGCCGTCAGCAGCACCTGCTCGGTCGCGCCGACGGACGGGTAGGGCAGCCGTATCTTCGTGCCGCGCAGCCGCTGCGGAGCCTCCAGGTACTGCCCGTCGGCCCGCTTCTCGATCGTCGCGCCGAACTGCCGCAGCACGTCGAAGTGGAAGTCGATGGGCCGGCCGCCGATGTCACAGCCGCCGAGACCGGGGATGAACGCGTGGCCGAGACGGTGCAGCAGCGGGCCGCAGAAGAGGATCGGGATGCGGCTGGAACCCGCGTGGGCGTCGATGTCGGCGACGTTGGCGCTCTCCACGCGCGTCGGGTCCAGCACCAGTTCGCCCGGCTCCTCGCCCGGAGCGACCGTCACCCCGTGCAGCTGGAGCAGGCCGCGGACGACCCGCACGTCACGGATGTCCGGAACGTTGCGCAGTCGGCTCGGCTCGCTGCCCAGCAGGGCGGCGACCATGGCCTTCGGCACGAGGTTCTTCGCACCGCGGACACGGATCTCGCCCTCCAGCGGGGTTCCGCCGTGGACAAGCAGGACATCGTCGTTGACGGTCATGAATCTCGCGTTCCGATGAGTTGGTCAGGGGCCGGCCGATCACTGTGCGCAGGGGCCGGGAAGACAGGGTAATCGCCGATTACCCCCCTCCCGTAAGCCCAGTACCCGGCCAGTCCGTCATAGCTGTGTCACAACACGAACCGTTCCCTTTCGGGCACATGGGGTCACCGGACCCCGGGTGTGCGCCGGGGGCGTGTCCCGGCTCCCGCCCGCTTCACCCCCGTGCCCCCGATTGGCTCCCCACTCCGGGGGAAGATGCGGGATCATGTCTGGCATGACCGAGGTGTCCTCGCTCACAGGGCGGCTGCTCGTGGCCACTCCCGCCCTGGCGGACCCGAACTTCGACCGCGCGGTGGTGCTCCTCCTCGACCACGACGAGGAGGGTTCCCTCGGTGTCGTCCTGAACCGTCCCACCCCCGTGGTCGTCGGCGACATCCTGGAGGGCTGGGCCGACCTGGCCGGCGAGCCCGGTGTGGTCTTCCAGGGCGGCCCGGTGTCGCTGGACTCGGCGCTGGGCGTGGCGGTCATCCCGGGCGGCGCCGACGGCGACCGGACACCGCTCGGCTGGCGGCGGGTCTACGGCGCGATCGGCCTGGTGGACCTGGAGGCCCCGCCGGAGCTGCTCGCCTCGGCCGTGGGCAGCCTGCGGATCTTCGCCGGGTACGCGGGCTGGGGCCCCGGCCAGCTGGAGGACGAGCTGGTGGAGGGCGCCTGGTACGTCGTGGAGTCCGAGCCGGGCGACGTGTCCTCGCCTGCCCCGGAACGGCTGTGGCGCGAGGTGCTGCGCCGCCAGCGCGGCGAGCTGGCGATGGTGGCCACGTATCCGGACGACCCTTCGCTCAACTGATGCGTGTGAGCTTTCAGTACCCTGGCTGTTATGAGCACTCTCGAGCCCGAGCGCGGGACTGGTACGGGGACCCTCGTAGAGCCGACGCCGCAGGTGTCCCACGGCGACGGTGACCACGAGCGCTTCGCCCACTACGTCCAGAAGGACAAGATCATGGCGAGCGCCCTCGACGGCACCCCCGTCGTGGCGCTGTGCGGCAAGGTCTGGGTGCCGGGCCGCGACCCGAAGAAGTACCCCGTCTGCCCGATGTGCAAGGAGATCTACGAATCCATGGGCAGCGGCGGCGACGACAAGGGCAAGGGCGGCGACAAGTAGGTCCCCGGCCCGGCCGGAGGCGGTGAGGTCCCCGGGACGCGCGGACGGCGCTTCCCGGGGATCTCTGTGTTTTCCGGCCGCCGACTGGTCCAGACCTCTTGTGGGCCGCCCGGCACCGTGCATAGCCTTCAGTGTGTCGCTTTGCGCAACGACCGTTGCGCATACTGCAACGACCTCCCCAGGGGGCTGAGGACGTGGAACTGATCCCGGCGCCGCGCGCCGTCGAGGAGCCCGCCGCACCGGGCGTGCCGCTCGGCCCGGACACCACACTGTGGGCCGCCGAGGGCACCGAACGCACCGAACGCTGGCTGCGCGCCACCCTCGGCGCGGCCCTGAACCTGCCGCTGCGCCCCGGGCCGCCGGACGCCCGCGACGGCGTACGGCTGCTCCTGGACGACACCCTGGCCCCCGAGGCGTACCGGCTCGGGCTCCTGAGCGGAAGGACTCGGCAACCGGCGGTCGCGCGGCCG
>NZ_JACBWZ010000223.1 GCF_013870595.1 Streptomyces sp. WELS2
GCTGCGTCCGCGCCGGCTGCGCGACGCCTCCCGGCTGTGGGCCTCGCTCACGGACGCGCGCGGGGTCGACGGCCGGGACGGCCTGTGGGCCCACCCGGACATGCTGCCGACCGCGACCGACCTGGACGACCCGGACGGTTTCGTGCACCGCGAGCAGCTGGACTTCTCCGAGCTGGACAAGATGCTCGGTGAGGCGGCGGGCGGCGGCCACGACAAGCCCGACCTGCGCAAGAAGGACGAGGACGAGACCAAGGGCGACGACACCGAGTGAGCCTGTACGACGACGCGGTCCTGGTCCTGAAGGGATACGAGGGCTACGAGGGCTACGAGGACCAGGAGGAGCTGCGCCGGTCGTACCTGGAGCACCTGGCGGCCCGTCCGGACGGCATGTGGAAGTCCTGTGACGCCGGCCACGTCACGGCCAGCGCCCTGGTCGTCGACCCCGGGCGCGGCCGGGTGCTGCTCACGCTGCACCGGAAGCTGCGGATGTGGCTCCAGATGGGCGGTCACTGCGAGCCGGGCGACCCGACGCTCGAGGCGGCGGCCCTGCGGGAGGCGACGGAGGAGTCCGGGATCCCGGGGCTGACCCTGCTGCCCGGCGGTCCGGTGCGGCTGGACCGGCATCCGATCCCGGCGCCCTGCAATTGGCACTTCGACGTGCAGTACGCGGTCCTGGCCCCGCCCGGCGCGGTGCACGAGATCAGCGAGGAGTCCCTGGACCTGCGCTGGTTCGGCTACGACGAGGTGGCCAAGGTGGCCGACGAGTCGGTCGTGCGTCTGCTGGAGGCCACGCGCGCCCGGCTGTGACGGGTGTGCGACGGCCCGTCTCCGAGGGGTGTCCGACGGGATTTGTAAGGGGCGACCGCCTTGGCGGTCGCCCCTTACCCGTGTCCGGCTCAACTCCAGACGTTGCCCTGGTTCTGGCCGCGCGCGCCCTGCTGGCCCATGCCGAACTGGGCGGCGAGGCCCTGCCCGAACACGGCGTTCTGCGGCGGCAGCAGCTCGCTGGGCTGGACCAGCGCGAACCCGGAGCCCATGAAGCTCAGCTCCCAGCCCTCACCGGTGCTGCCGCGCCGGCGCCACACGCCGGAGGAGTGCGTCTGGGCCTGCATCTGCACGCGCAGCCCGGTGGACCAGGCGACGATCGCGTCGGCGTCGCAGTTGACGTACCTGTCGGGTGTGACCCGCATCAGCAGCGGGGCGCCCGAGGTCATCAGGGCGACCCTGCCGCGCCCGGTGATGCTGAGCTGGTACTTCCCGGAGCCGGAGATGCCGTACAGGCTGTCGACGGCGACGACCTCGTAGTGCAGCGAGGAGTCCATGGCGAGGACGTAGGAGCTGTCGACGGTCAGCCCGTCCTGCTCGATGTCCATGATGTGCACGTGCTGGGCGAGGTTGGCGAGGTAGACCGTGCCCTGCCCGTGGCAGCGCATCAGGTCCAGGCCCTCGCCGGTGCGCGCACGCGCGTGTGCCTGCCGGTCGCCCTGGTACTCGGCGTCGAACTCGACCAGCCCCTGGTAGGCGACCATGGTGCCCTTGCGGGCGAGGAGGTCGTCGTGGCCGTCCAGGGTGATCCGGAGCATCTGCGCGTTCTGCAGGCTCCAGCGCTCCTGGGTCTGGAGGTCGTTGTGCGCGAAAAGCGGGCTCTGCATGGTGTTCTGGCTCCCCCTCAGCCCCGGATCCGGAGGCGGTCGGTGCTGTCCTCGCTGGGCTGGACGACGACGATGCCCTGTCCGGAGAAGGCCATCTGGAAGGCCTCGCCGCTGCCCCGGCCGATCAGCGACTGCGCCTTGAAGCTGCGCTTGCCCTTCACCTTCAGGTTCGGCGACCAGGCGACCAGCGCGTCCGGGTCGACGTACGTCTCGTCCTCACCGCCCCCGCAGTCCACGACGATCGGCGTGCCCCGGGAGGTCAGCGCGACCCAGCCCTGACCGGAGATCCTCGTGTTCCACAGGCCCTGCCCGGCGAACTTCGCCAGGCCCTTGACGCGCTCCACGCCCCAGCTCAGATGGGCGTCGAAGGCGAGGAGGTTGGTGGCGTTGACGGAGATGCCGTCGCCGTTGAGGTTGATCACGACGACGTCGGCGCCGTAGTCGGCGAGGTAGAGCAGGCCGTCACCGGAGCACTTCATCAGCGGCGCGCCCTCGCCGGTGGCCCAGTCGCGGGCGATCTGGCGGACGGCCGGCGGGTTGGGCTCGTACTGGATGAAGCCCTCGTAGGCGACCATCGACCCCACGCGCGCGAGGAGGTCGTGTCCGGTCTGCATGGCGACCTTCAGCATGTGGCTGCCGTGGTTCTCCATGCGTGCGGTGACGGGTGCGGGGGCGAAGCCCGCGAGCGGCTGGTTCATGACGGGCTCCCTTTAGACCTCGTACGGCTGGACGACGATGAAGTTGCCGGGCGCGCCCCGGAACTGGAGGTTGACGCTCTCGCCGGTGTCGCCCGGGTAGGCGTTGCGGCGCATGCGGACCTGGCTGGAGACGATCACCTGGGAGCCGGCCGACCAGGCGACGACGGCGTTGCAGTCGGCGAAGGTGGTCGGCGTGACCGGCAGCACCACGGGCGTGCCGTGCGTCTTGACGACGATCGTGCCGGTGCCCTGGAACTGCATCGTGAACAGCGCGCCGCCGGGGATGCCGTGGCCCTCGATCCGGCGGACCTCGTAGCTCAGGCTCTCGTCGAAGGCGAGGACGTTCTCCGCGGACACGCAGATCGCGTCGCCCTGGAGCTCGATCGGGTGCAGGTGGGCGGAGTTCTCGGCGAGGAAGACCTGCCCCTGGCCGGAGCAGCGCATGAGCTGCATCTCCTGGCCGGTGGCGTTGCCCACGACGCGGCCCATGAAACCGGCGCCCTTGTAGCCGAAGTCGACCTTGCCCTGGTAGAGCACCATGCTGCCCTGCCGGGCCAGCACCGGCTGCCCGCCGATGCCGAGGTCGACGCGGACGAGCGCCTTGTTCTGCTGCGTCCAGCGCCGGCCGGTCGGCGTCTCCTTGAACGCCTGGAGCGCGGCCGTCACCCCGGCGCCGCCCAGGGGCACGCCCTGCGGCACCGCGTAGGCGGCGATGCTGCTGATGTCACGGGTGGGCCGGGGCGCGAACTACGCGACCGACGTGCTGCCCGCCCTGCTGGTGCTGGGCGCCGGCATGGTCACCCTGGTCGCGCCCCTGACCGCCACGGTGCTCGCCTCCGTCGACACCGCCCGGGCGGGCCTGGCCAGCGGCGTCAACAACGCGGCGGCACGCGCGGCGGGGCTGGTGGCCGTGGCGGCGCTGCCGCTGGCGGCGGGGATGGGGCCGGAGACGTACCGGGTGCCCACGGCGTTCGACGCGGCCTTCGACCGGGCGATGCTCTTCTGCGCGGGGACACTGGTGGTGGGCGCGGTCCTGGCCTTCACCCTGGTCCGCCGCCCGGCCCCGGACTGCCGCCACCCGGAATGCCGGACCCACGGCAATGTGACGGCTCCGCCGCTGGAGGGGGGCCGGCGGGAGGGGTAGGGGTGCGGCCGCCGTGCGGGAACGGGCGTTGCGTACGGGGCGTTCCGGGGACGGGCGTCGCGTACGGGGCGTCCGGGAACGGCCGTTGCGTACGGGGGGTTTCCGGGTGCGGCCCGGTGGCGGGGCGCTCGTGCGGTTCCCCGCGCCCCTTCGGATCGCTTCTGGCAGCCCCTCCCGCGCACCCCCGTACCTGCCCGTGAGCCACACTGAACCCATGACGATTCACCAGAACCTTCTCGGCGGACCGCCCCCGACCCACCTCCCCGACGACCCGGAGCCGCGTGAGGCCCTCGCGGCCGGTACCGCGCCGGCGGAGGTCGCCGCCCAGCACCCCACCTCGTCCCTCGCCTGGGCCCAGCTGGCCGACGACGCGTTCGAGCGGGGCTCGGTCGTCGAGTCGTACGCCTACGCCCGTACCGGCTACCACCGCGGCCTGGACGCCCTGCGCCGCAACGGCTGGAAGGGCCACGGCCCGGTCCCGTGGGAGCACGAGCCGAACCGCGGCTTCCTGCGCGCGCTGCACGCCCTCGCCCGCGCCGCCCAGGCGATCGGCGAGCAGGAGGAGTACGAGCGCTGCACCCAGTTCCTGAAGGACTCCTCGCCGACGGCGGCCCAGACCCTGGGCTGACCGGCGGTACGTACGTCACCGGTGTGGCCCGTCTGGCGGCAGGCGGGCCTTGCCGTCTTCCGGGGCATTGCGGAGGATGGCGGGGTGGGGACCGGGGCCCCCGTGCCGGCATCGGCAGGGGCGGACCGCTACCCGGAGTAACACAGGAGACAGCGATGTCCCAACAGGCTCACCACCCTCACCAGGCCGCTGAGCCCGAGACCCCGAATCTGGATTTCGCGGGGACGACGCCGTACGAGGACTACGTCAAGGCAGACGTCCTCACCCACCTCCAGCACACCCTCTCCGACGACCCCGGCGAAATGGTCTTCCTGGTGACCACCCAGGTCATGGAGTTGTGGTTCACCGTGATCGTGCACGAGTGGGAGACGGCCGCCCAAGCGCTCCGTTCGGACGACGTACCGACCGCGCTCGCCGCGCTGAAACGTTCCGTGCGGGAGCTGGAGGCCCTGAACGCCTCCTGGAAGCCGCTCGGGCAGCTCACCCCGGCGCAGTTCAACGCCTACCGGAGCGCGCTCGGCGAGGGCTCCGGCTTCCAGTCGGCGATGTACCGGCGCCTGGAGTTCCTGCTCGGCGAGAAGTCCGCCTCCATGCTCGTACCGCACCAGGGCGCCCCGCGCGTCCACGCGGAACTGGAGAAGGCCCTGCACGAGCCCAGCCTGTACGACGAGGTGCTGCGGCTCCTCGCGCGCCGCGGCCACCCGATCCCGGACTCCGTGCTGCACCGGGACGTGTCCGCCCGCTACGAGCCCTCACCGGCCGTCGAGGACGCCTGGACCGCGATCTACGCGGGCGACGAGAGCGACGAACTCGCCCGGCTCGGCGAGGCGTTGACGGACGTGGCCGAGCTGGTGTGGCGCTGGCGCAACGACCACCTGGTGGCGACCCGGCGCGCGATGGGCGCCAAGCCCGGCACGGGCGGCTCCGCCGGCGTGGCCTGGCTGGAGAAGCGCGCCCGCAAGAACGTGTTCCCCGAGCTGTGGACGGCGAGGTCCCATGTCTGAACTGGCCCTGCACGCGGAGAAGCTGGACGCGGAGGACGAACTCGCGCCCCTGCGGGACCGGTTCGTCCTCGACGATGTCGTGTACCTGGACGGCAACTCCCTGGGCGCCCTGCCCGCGCACGTCCCCGGCCGGGTCGCGGACGTCGTCCGCCGCGAGTGGGGCGAACTGCGCATCCGCTCCTGGGAGGAGAGCGGCTGGTGGACGGCGCCCGAGCGGGTCGGCGACCGGATCGCCCCGCTGGTGGGCGCTGCCCCCGGTCAGATCGTGGTGGGCGACTCGACCAGTGTGAACGTCTTCAAGGCGCTGGTCGCGGCGGTCCGCATGGCGGGTGACGGCCGCGACGAACTCCTGGTCGACGCCACGACGTTCCCCACGGACGGCTACATCGCCGCCTCGGCGGCCCGGCTGACCGGCCGCACCCTGCGCCCGGTCACCCCGGCCGAGGTGCCGGACGCGCTGTCCGGCCGTACGGCCGCGGTCCTGCTCAACCACGTCGACTACCGCACCGGCCGGCTGCACGACCTCCCCGCGCTCACCGCGGCGGTCCACGCCTGCGGCGCCCTCGCGGTGTGGGACCTGTGCCACAGCGCGGGCGCGCTGCCCGTGGGCCTGGACGAGCACGGCGTGGACCTCGCGGTCGGCTGCACCTACAAGTACCTGAACGGAGGCCCGGGTTCACCGGCGTACCTGTACGTCCGCGAGGAGTTGCAGGACCGCTTCGACTCCCCGCTGCCCGGCTGGAACTCCCACGCAGAGCCGTTCGGGATGAGCCCCGAATACGCCCCGGCACCGGGCGCCGTACGGGGGCGGGTCGGCACGCCGGACATCCTCTCCCTGCTGGCGCTGGAGGCCGCGCTCGACGTGTGGGACGGGGTGTCCGTTATCGCGGTCCGCGCCAAGTCCCTGGCGCTGACGGATTTCTTCCTGCGGTGCGTGGCCGCGTACACCGAGCCCGGCCGGGTGGAGTGCGTGACCCCCGAACGGCACGCGGAGCGGGGCAGTCAGATCGCCCTGCGCTGCCCCGACGCGGGCGAGGTGATGAAGCGCCTGATCGCCCGGGGTGTCGTGGGCGACTTCCGGCACCCGGACATCCTCCGCTTCGGCTTCACCCCGCTGTATGTGGGATTCCGCGATGTGGAGCGGGCGGCGCGGGTGCTGGGGGAGGAGTTGGCTTAGGGGGTGGGGTGCGGGGGCGGGGGCGGCGTGCCGGATGCCCAGGGGTGGGGCTCGGGGGTTGCTCCCCCCTTCCCCCGCTTCTCCCTCGGCGGGCGGGAAATGTCCGTGTCCCCGCACGTCACCGGCCTGGTACCGTCCCGGCCGGCGGCCGTTTCCCACCTGGTCCGCCACCCCCGTTCCGTAGCTGAGAGGTTGGAGCATGCCGGACGACGCCGCAGCGGTTCGCGCCGCCGCCGAAGAGGAGTCGGCCTTCTCGCACGCGCCGGTCGATCCCGACGTCACCGCCGCGTACGGTGACCACCCCGACCAGGTGATCGACTTCTACGTCCCCCGTCCCGGCCGGGAGGCCACCGCCCCCACAGCCCTCGCCCCGCTGGTCGTCGTCCTGCACGGCGGCGCCTGGCGTGCGCGCTACGACCGCCGTCATGTCACTCCGTTCGCGGCCTACCTGGCCCGCAGGGGGTTCGTGGTGGCCAACGTCGAGTACCGCAGGGGTGGCGAGGAAGGCGGGGGCGGTGCCGCCGCCATGGATGGTGCGGGTGGTGCGGGGAGCGTGCCTCCTGCCGGCCGCTGGCCCGACACGTTCGACGATGTCGCGGCGGCGCTGGACGCCCTGCCCGCGCTGGTCCGCGAGGTGGTTCCGCAGGCGGACACCGGCCGTACGGTGCTGACCGGGCACTCGGCGGGCGGGCACCTGGCGCTGTGGGCGGCGGCCCGGCATGTGCTCCCGGCGGACGCGCCCTGGCGTACCGGCCGCCCGTCGCCGCTGCGCGGTGTCGTCGCGCTCGCGCCGATCGCGGACTTCGAGGTGGCGGAGAAGCTCGGGGTGTGCGACCACGCGGCGCGGCAACTGCTCGGCGGGACTGGGATGTTCGTGGACCGTTGCCGGTACGCGGATCCGGCGCGGCTGCTGCCGACGGGTATCGCCGCGACGCTGGTGCAGGGCCGGGCCGATGTCGTGGTGCCGCATCAGGTGGCCGAGTCGTACGCGGAGGCGGCGGCGCAGGCGGGGGAGGTGGTCGGGCTGACGCTGCTGGAGGGCGTGGGCCACTTCCCGCTGATCGATCCGGCGGCGGACGCCTGCGCGGTGGTGGCGGAGGAAATCGCCCAACTGGCCTGGTGAAACCCGTAGTACCTGAGAGCTACGTGCCACAACGGCTCTCTGGCGGGACGCCGGCGACACCCTCCGATCCGTAGCTTCCTTCCCAGTCGAGCCCGATGGCCGGGCGACCGGAAAGGAAGCCACCATGGGGCCCCACCCGCGACGACCCGCGCCCTCCCGGCAACTGCCGACGCCGACCAGGACCCACGGGGGCGTCCCGCAGACGAGGCCCCACGGGGGCGTCCCGCACTCGACGACGAAACCCGCACGGATGGTGCGGCCGGGACACACCCCCACCACGCACCCGCGCTCGGGCCAGCACGCGCACCGCAACCACAACCCCCTGCGCCGCACCCTCCTCCGCACCCTGTTCCCCGCCCTGCTGGCCGCCGCCATAGTCCTCCCCCTCACCGGCGCGGCCCGCCCCGCCGTCCCCGCCCCGCCCCCGGCGGCCCTCACCACCCCCCTCACCCCCGCCACCCTCCCCTCCGCCTACGAAGCGAACCGCGAGAACGCGGCCGAAGCCGCCCGCATGGCCGCCGCCCACGGTGACGCCCACCGCGCCGCGGCCGACCGGGCCCTCGCCGCCCCCTCCCGCAGGCTCCTCGCCTTCGACGGCCGGGGAAGCGGCCAAGTCTCGGAAGTAATGGGCGACTTGAGCCGCGCCCGGCACATCGCCGTACTGGTCCCCGGCTCGGACACCACCCTCGACACCTACCCCCGCTTCCACCGCGCCGCCGCGTCCCTGTACTCGGCCCTCTCCCATCGCCCCACCGAAAGCCGTACGCCCGGGAACGCCGTCGCCGTCATAGCCTGGCTCGGCTACGAGACCCCGGCCACGGTCGGCACCGCCGTCACCACCACCACCCGCGCCGACGAGGCCGCCCCGCGCCTCACCGCCTTCGTCCGCGCCCTG
>NZ_JACBWZ010000224.1 GCF_013870595.1 Streptomyces sp. WELS2
CGGACCTCACGCTCCAACCGGTTAGCGAGCTGGGGCCGGGGGGCGTAGTGGCCGCGGCGCCCGGCCAGGGACGCCGGCGAGCCGGGCGTCGACGTCGGCCTGGACGTACGACCCGGCGCGGCGGGTGAGCTCGTCTCGGACGGCTTCGCCGCCCTCGCGGGGCCCGGCCTACTCCAGCGTGCCCAGCTCGCGCAGCGCCTGGAGTTCGTCTGCGGCCAGGTCCCCGTGCCGGAAAGCCTCCCGCTCGTCAAACCGGGCGTCCTCAAGGGCGCGGGCGCCGACAGCGGCGTCCATGCCCTGTCGGTAGGGCAAAGCATGGTGGTTGTCACCGATGCGGCGCGTTACCTGTCACCAGCGGCAAGCGAGGCAGGGACGACGTCACCGCGTCCGGCTTCTGGTGAGCAGGGTGCCGAGTGGCAGCCCTCGGTGATCACGGGCCATATTTCCCGTGCCCTACGCGAACCCCGCATCCTACGATCCCCTGGTACGACTGCTGCTGGAGGGGCGGGAATGCTTGAGGACATCGAGGACGGGACAGCGGCGGCAAAGCGGCTCGCGGGTGGTGCGCCGCTTCAAAGTACGCTGGATGTCGCTGACCCCGCTGACTGGCTCGCGCTGGACGCAGGAGTGCGTGAGGTGGCCTGGCACCGCCCGCACTTCCTGCCGGGGTGGGAGCACTCCGCTCCGCTGCCCGCCGACCTGACTCAGGTCGACGAGTCCCGGCTCGCACTCGCCCTCTGCCACCGCGACGGGCGGATCCGTCAGGAGGCGGTGCGTCAGTCGGTGCGGTACCCCGGTCTGCTGCCGTTGGTCGTGATCCGTTGCGCCGACTGGGTCGGCCCGGTGCGCGAGCACGCGCGGCTGCTGCTGTGCGAGGCCCTGGATGTGGATTCTGCCCTCGTCCTCGCGCCGCTCATCCTCCGTGTCGGCCGCCGCGACAGAGGTGTCTTCGGCGTCGATGTGCTCAGTCAGATCCTGCGCCAGGCATCCCCTGGCCAGCTGTCTGTTCTCTTCGCTGACCCCGACCGCATCGTGCGGCGGTTCGCGTACCGGCTGGCCATCGAGGGCCGACTGCTCCGTCCCGCCGAGCTGGCCCGTGCGGCCGCCGGGGACCAGGACACCGTGGTCCAGGACGTGTGTGCCACAGCAGCGCTCGCGGCTCCGGGGGATGAGGATGATTACGATGGGGTGTTGCTTCCACTGCTGTCCGCGCGCAGCCCGCGTGTCCGTTCGGCCGGCGTCACCGCGCTGAGACGGGCGGGGCGATCGAAGCAGGCGGAGCCGTTTCTCAGCGACCGTTCCGCGCTCGTGCGTGCTTGTGCCCGGTATGTCGTACGACAGCAGGGTGGTGACCCGGCGGCCTGGTATCGGGAGCGGTGCACGGCACCTCACGACCCGGAGTTGCCGCCCGGTGCGGTCATCGGGCTGGCGGAGTGCGGGAACCGCGCGGACGCCGGGTTGCTGCGGCCGCTGCTCACGCACCCGGTGGCCGGGGTACGGGCGCGAGCGGTAGCAGGATTGCGGACGCTGGACTGCACGGATGCGAAGCAGTTGCGGCCGCTCCTCGACGACCCTGCCGCCGGGGTCGTCCGTGAGACCGCCGCCGCCCTGCTGCCCTCGGCCAGGGAACTACCTGCCGACTGGCTGCTGGAACGCACCAGCTCCGAGCGGCCGCGGCACGTCCGCGTCGGTGCCTTCCGGCTGCTCGACGCGCGCGGCGGCATCGTGGCACTACGGGCGGCAGTCGGTCTGCTGGAGGACCCCGATGTGAAGCTGCGCACCTGGGCCGCACAATCAGTGCAGCGCTGGCATCCGTCCCCGGACGGTCGGCGCGGCGACGCGGAGGTGGCGGAACTGCTCGACCGGAGCCGGCATCTCTTCAGCGACCACATGCTGCGCAGGCGCAAGTGGGAAGCCGGGATGGACATCTGAGGCTGCACTCCGGCCTGGAACTCTGCTCAGCACTCGCCGCCCGGTGGCTCTGGTGACAACACGCCTGCCTTGGTGAAACTATCGTGCTTTGGCTTACGGATACGTTTCTAGCAGGTCTCGAATCCGGCCGGGAAAGAACCGGAACCCAATTTCCGAGACGTTTATGAAATCTGCGTGCAGGTCAACGGCGCGGATGCCTCATTGCGTGAAACACGACTCGGTGATGGCCTCCGCAACGATCGGATGCAGGTCTTCCTCCGTCGCACCGGCCTCCTGAAGCTCGAGGAGCTGCTTCGCGTAGGTGGGCCAGATCGCCGTGGTGATGCCGCGCTCACGGATGTCGTCCGAGCTGTCCGTGCAGGTGAATCCGAAGTACGCGGTGACCCCCACCATCATGCTGCTGGAGGTGACCGCTTGGTGCCGTGCCTGTGCTCTGGCCAGCCACTGCCACCCGGATTCCGTCTCCAGGCCGGTCCCCAGGCGCTCCTGTGGGGAGGTCGGCTTCCCGGCGCGGTAGCGCTCCACCGTGCGGCGCGAGGCGCTCAAGCGCTCCGCCAGGGCCTGCGTCGCCCCCCTTCACCCGCGTGAGAAGGAATTTCACCTGAGCCTACGCGGATTTCGGCACAGGCCGGGTGAACACCTTCCGCTCCGCCCGGACGAAGGCCTCCAGAACCTTGCTGGGGCCGTGGCCGGCTGCTGCTCTTGATCGCTCATGCGGCCAGTTCCCCATGGCGACCCTGTGGTCGGAGGCCGGTGCCCGGGCAGGTCGCGCCGGGCTTCGCTGTCCCGTCGTCCGTTCGTACGGTGGAGTATGACGATGTCGTTCGCTCCGGAACCGGTGCCGGTGCCCATCCGGTGCTGCTGCCCGGGGACCAGGAGGTCGTCGCCCGCCTGTGGTCCCGGCGCCAGGTGCCCGACGGCTGGAGGTACGAGTGGGCCTACCGGCGTACCGAAACGGCCCCGGGGACTCGGTGGAGCCTGCCGAGTGAGTACCGGGTCTGGGTGCGCACTCCGGACCATGTGCGGTCCGTGGACGGCGTCTCATACGACCAGGTGCCCACCGAGTACCTGCCGAAGCCGTCGCTGGTGGAGCAGGCACCCGGACCGAGCCGGCCGTTGGGCTGGGTGATGGCGAAGGCTGGCGGCCGCGGTCCCGGACGGGGCGGTGTCGTGCACGCCGTCAACTGCGACGAGGCCCCGGCCGGGGCGCCGGTGCCGACGCTGGAGCAGGCCCTGGACGTGACGCAGCAGCCGGGCGTCCCGCTGTGCTCGCTGTGCGGCGCGGCCGTTGAACTGGACCCCGTCCTCAAGGGCTTCGAGCACGGCTTCGGCGAACGGTAACGCCGACGCGAAGCGGCGTTGAACACGGCACGCGTGCATGAACATCCGCCCTCCCCCGCAGATACGCGAGCGAGCCCGGACCGATGCGGTCCGGTGTGACTGAGCGCTTCAGTTGGCGGATGAGCGCCACAGTTGGAGAAAGCCGCCGCATGCGGTCTGATCTCGACTGGACCAGGACACATTAGGGGTTACTCCGGGCGAGCGTCCGCTGCGCCGGATTTCGTTCCGTTGTACCAACCGCCCGTGGTGTCAGGAACTGCTGCACGGGCCGCGGCGAGTTGGAGGGCGACGCTGGAGAAGGCCATTGTGCGGATGCGGTCGCTCGCGGTGCCGTCGCGGGCGACGCAGGCCTGCATCAGGTCGAGCGTCCGCGGCACGGCCTCGTTCCACTGGGGTCGGTGAGATCAGCGAGCTCTTCATCGTGTCCCGTACTCGATGTCCAGGCGGAAGGTGCCGTACGGCTTGGCATTGGACGAGAACAGCGCGGTCAGGCCGCACCGGTGCTGGCCACTCAGCTTCTTCGCCCAGGTCCGGTCGAACGCTCCCGAATGCCGCGCAGTCGGCGATGGTGTTCGCGGTGGCTGGCCGGGGGCTACGGCGTGTAGTGACTGGCCTGTGCTCCCAGGACGTTCAGCAGGGCCAGGGCCTCGGCGCTGGGAGATCCCGGCGGCGCGGTGTAGAGCACGAGGTACTGGTCTCGGTCGGTGAGAGTGACGGTGTCGCAGTCGACGGTGATCTCCCCGACAGCCGGGTGGCGGAAGGTCTTCGTGAGCATGGGAGTGGTCTGTACGTCGTGCCGTTCCCAGAGGCGGGCGAAGTCGGCGCTGGCCTCGCGGAGTTCGCCGACGAGGCCGGTCACCGCGGGATCGGTGGGGTAGCCGGCGAGGGTGGCGCGAAGCTGCATCACGACGCTGAGGCGGAACTCGGCGGCGTCGGAGAGCCCGTAGGGCGTCGCATCGGCGCGCTGCCACCCGGGGAAGACCCGGCGCGCGAGGTTGCGGTCTTCGGGGGCGAGCAGGCCGAAGTCCTCCATGAGCGCGGCCGCGAGGTCGTTCCACGCGAGGACCTCGAACGCGGCGGACATCACGAAGCCGGCCGTCTGGGGCAGTCGTTCCAGGAGCGCGAGGATGCTCTGGCGGACGTCGCGCCGGTGCAGTCCGGTGCGGTTCGGCGCGGTGCCCGCGAGGACGTGCAGGTGGTCGGACTCTGCGTCGGTGAGCCGCAGCGCGCCGGCGATCGCGGCCAGGACGTCGCCCGAGGGGCGTGGCGCCCTGCCCTGTTCAAGGCGGATGTAGTACTCAGTGGAGATGTGCGCCAGGACCGCTACTTCCTCGCGGCGAAGACCTGGTGTGCGCCGGCGCGGGCCGGAGGGGAGGCCGATGTCCTGTGGGCGGAGCCGCTCGCGGCGGCTGCGGAGGAAGGCCCCGAGATCCTGCTTGTCCATATGGCAAGTGTGCGCGCAGCCCGGCGGCGGATCCTGGTACAGCCTGTGCCTGTATCCGGCGGGCAGCCGACCGGACGCTGTCGCCATGACGAACAACACGAACACCACCGACAGCGCACCCATCGGCCTGCTCAGCGGGAAGATAATTCTCATCACCGGCGCCAGCCGCGGCATCGGAGCGGCCGCGGCCCGGCTCTTCGCCTCCGAGGGCGCCGCTGTCGTGCTCGCCGCCCGCAGCACCGACGCCCTCGACCGTATCGTGAACGAGATCCGCGCCGACGGCGGCGTCGCCGGCGCCGTCACCTTGGACCTCGCCGACCCCGCGGCCGTCCGCGCCGTTGTTGACCACGTCGAAACGCTTCACGGGCGGCTGGATGGCGCCTTCAACAACGGCGCGGTTCCCCAGCGGCAGTACGGCCCGGTCGAGACCACCAGCGACGAGGACATCGACGAGCAGTTCGCCGTGAACTTCCGTTCGCACTGGATTGCCATGACCGCTGAGGCCGCGCTCATGCGGCGGGGCGGCGGCGGAGCGATCGTCAACACCTCGAGCATCGGCAGCCGCCGCGCGAACCCCGCCCTGCCCGCCTACGGCGCCATGAAGCGGGCGCTCAACAGCCTTACCGAGACCGCCGCGGTGAATTGGGCCGGTGACCGTATCCGGGTCAACGGCATCACCCCTGGTGGCACCTCCACGGAGATGATCGACACCTGGGAGGCGGCGACTCCCGGCATCGTCGAGCAGATGACCAAGTCGATCCCGCTCGGTCGGATGGCGGAGCCCCGGCAGATCGCCGAGGCGGCCGCGTGGCTGCTCAGCGACCGCGCCTCGTACGTGACCGGCGCGATCCTGCCGGTCGACGGCGGCGCCGGCGCCTGACAGGAGTGGCCCGAGTACTGATCCGCGCTCCAGGATGTGTCGACAACACCCAGACCACGTCGACAGAGCCTGCCTGAGCCGCGTCCGCGCCTGAAGGTGTGCAGAAGGCCGGCACCGACCGGGCCCCTTCCTCTGGCCACCCGAGCAGTAAGGAGAAGCCAGCGTCCACCAACCGGGAGGCTCACGTCGCCAAGTACAGCGATCCTCCGCCAACTGAAGGACTCAGTCACATCCGGGCTCGCGTGCTGTTCGGGGTGCGGCTGCTACAGCTCGTACTCGAGGTGCTCGATGTCCGTGAAACGGACATCTTCCAGGAAGCCGGCGCGGCGGCCGCTGTCCTGGAAGTAGACGTCCTTGAGTGCCTCGGCGGCGATCTGCTGGAGCTGCCGGTCGGTGGCGCCGGCCGCCTGGGCCTCGAAGAGGCGGGCGGCGTACTGAGGGGGCAGGGCGAAGGTCAGGTGCCGGATGCGGTCCTGGTCCGTCGACCCGATCGGTGCGGTATAGCCCATGCGGGCGCGGGTGTCGATGACGATGCCGCCGGTGGTGGCCGCCTTCTGTCGGGCCCTGGCCCGGATCTGCGGCTGCCAGCGCTTCTTCACTTCGCGCTCCATGCGTGCGGCGAGGTCGGGGCGGGGCTTTTTGATCTGGTCCTTCACGTACCGTTCGACGGTGCGCTGGGAGATCCGCATCATCTGGGCGACCGCCCTGGTGCCCTTGAGCTGCTTGACCAGGTAGCACATTTACGCACCCGCGCTCTTGGGTGCCGGGCGGGTGAAAGCCTTCTGCACCGCAGCCTCCGGGCAGTCCCCGAACAGGCTCATCGTGGCCTACTCCTACTCTCCGTTGTCGGCGTCGGTGACGGTGCCGTCCTTGATGTACCGGGCCAGGTTGAGCTCTGGCACATTGAACCGCTCCCGTACTTCCTCGCCCCACAGCACGGACTGGGTGCCTTCCCACTTCACGAGGTCGGGGTTGATGCCGAGCTTGAAGCCGCCGGACAGCGACTTGCCGTACCGGTAGGGCAGGAAGTCCAGCGGCGAGGGTCCGGCGACGGCGTAGACGACGCAGTCGGACAGGACCGCGACCGGGTACTGCCCGGTGAACGCCGCGTGCTTGACGATCTTGCGGTGCAGGTTGATGCGGGTGCGGGAGATGACCGCCGCCCGGATGTCCGGCCGCCAGGTCGGACGGGACAGGGCGCGCCACGGCTCGCCGGGCCGCCAGCCCTCCCCGCGCGGCCGCTCGCGCAGCTTGCCCAGCCCGCCCTTCACCGTCGCTTTGACCGCCGACACGACGATCGCCAGGTCCGGGTCATGGTGCTTGTAGCCGTCCATCGCCGCGAGGAAGTCGGTCGGCTCCATGTCCGTGTGCACGCCGAGGGCGGCCATCGTGGCGAGGAAGTCGTCCCGCAGCCGCTTGTACCAGCCGTCCAGGTACCGGCCGTTGTCGTACCGGACCCATGCCTCCAGCGGGAGTACCTCGTAGCCCAGCTCTGCCGCGTAGGCGACCGTGGGCGTGGCGTACCAGGCCGGATCCTCGGGCCGCTCACCCTTCGGCGCGAACGGACTCGGCAGCGGGTCGCCGTCCAGCTCCACCCACTCCTTGCCGACCTTCACGCGGGACAGGTCGACGTGGGACAGGTCGACCAGCCACGAGCCGGGCAGCTACGGGTCGAACGTGGGGGGCCTGGACGTGCGTCGCCTCGCCCAGACCGACGGTCAGCCCGTTGGCGCCGGCGGCGAAGGCCATGTTCACATCGATGCCGGCCAAGAAGCGCAGGGTGCACTCCGCGTCGGTCATCGGCCGCGCCCAGTCGTACGCCTCCTCGAACAGCTTCTCCGCCGGGCCCCGCATATTGAAGCGGGGCAGGTCCTTGAGGACCCGGTGGCCGTCGGGGACCTCGCACGGCGGCCAGTTCATCGGGTCGATCGGGTCCTTGCCGAGTGAGCCGGGGTTGTGCTCGGAGTACCGGCGGCCGTCGGCGTCCGGCTCGGAAGCGCGGGTCGGCGGGTGCAGCGCGGTCATCAGCTCCAGGCCGGTCACGGCGGTGGAGCCGCGCGGCGTCATCATGCGCGTGGCGTACACGCCCAGGACGCGGGCGAGCTCGGCCGGCGGGAGCTGCCCTGCCTCACCCCAGTGCCGGGTGTCCAACGCCCCCCCACGACGGGATGCACAGCCGCACGCAGGCCCGCTGCGAACCGGTGGCGGGGCGGTAGATCCGCGCCCACGGGCCGAACCCGCGTTCGGTCAGCTTCCACTCCGCGCGCGAGCTGCTTGACGGCCTTGTGGCCCTCCGGGATCCGGCCGGCGAGCCGCTCCTCGTCGGTGAGGGCGACGGGCAGGCCGTAGCGCTCCAGGACGGCCTCGGTGAGCACGAGCAGCGGGTCGGCGTCCTTGGCCGGCCCGGACAGCTTCGGCTGACCCAGCTTCGCCTCACGCAGCGTCCAGTCCACCAGGGCCGGGAGGCTTTTGGCGGGCACGTCCAGGACCAAGCCTCCGGTGCAATACGCCAGCACCTGCCCGTCCTCGCAGTCGATCACCGCGAGCGGACCGTTCTCGAAGTGCGGGTCGACGGCGGCCGCCAGCGCCGTGGTCTGCTTCGCCGCGCCTTCTTCGCACCCGGGCGCCGCGACGAAGGGGAAGGGCGGGTGGTGCTGCTCGCCACCGCCCTGGGGCGAGACGCCGGCACCACGGCGGGCGCGGGAGC
>NZ_JACBWZ010000225.1 GCF_013870595.1 Streptomyces sp. WELS2
TGGAACTGGCCTGCGACCCGCTGGGCGAACGGCTGGCGGTCGCCTCGCACGACGGCCGGCTGCTGCTCATCGACGTACCGCAAGGCACCGAGGAGACGGCGGCGGACGGCGCGGGGACGGTCACCGAGCTGGTCCGCTCCGTCAACGGACCCGTCCGCGACCTCGCCTTCTCCCCGGACGGCGCCTGGCTCACCTGGTCGCACCCCGGCATCGGCCGCTCGCTGAGGCAGATCAAGCTGGCCCGCATCAAGGACCGGCTGATCGTGGACGTGACCAACGGCCGCTTCGAGGACGAGAACCCGGTCTTCACCCGCGACGGCCGCTATCTCGCCTTCCTGTCCTGGCGCGGCTTCGACCCGGTCTACGACGTGCACACCGGCGACCTGTCCTTCCCGCTGGGCTGCCGCCCCTACCTCGTCCCGCTGTCCTCGGCGACCCCCTCCCCCTTCGCGCTCAGCCCGGAGGGCCGGCCGGCCGCGGGCGGGCTGGACCCGCTGGAGGACGAGGAGACCGGCGAGGCCGGCACGGTCACGGTCGAGGTGGAGGGACTGGCGAGCCGGGTCACCCCGTTCCCGGTGATCGCCTCCAAGTACTCCGGGCTGGCCCCGGTCGCCGGCGGCGGCCTGGTCTGGCTGCGCTGGCCGATCTCCGGCGCGCTCGGCGAGACCTTCGTCAACCCGGCCGACGTCAGCGGACGCCCGACCCTGGAGCACTTCAACATCGCCAAGGCGAAGAAGTCCGAACTGGTCGACCACCTGGACTGGTTCGCGGTCAGCGGCGACGGCACCCGGCTGGTCGTGGTGGACGAGGGCGACCTGCGCGCGGTGCCCTCGACCGAGGTGGGCGACGGCGACACGACCGTGTGGATCGACGTGCGCCGCATCCTGCACGAGGTGGACCCGCCCGCCGAGTGGCACCAGGCGTACGACGAGGCGGGCCGGCTGATCCGCGCCTACTTCTGGGACCCGGGCATGTGCGGCATCGACTGGGACGCGGTCCTCGACCAGTACCGCCCGCTGGTCGAACGCGTCGCCTCCCCCGACGAGTTCGCCGATCTGCTGCGCGAGGTCCTGGGCGAACTGGGCACCTCCCACGCCTATGTCACCGCCGCCCGCCGCAACGAGGGCCCGGCCCACTACCAACGCTGGCAGGGCCTGCTCGGCGCCAACTTCGCGCGCCAGGACGGACGCTGGCTGGTGCGGCGGATCCTGGCCGGCGACTCCTCCGACTCCCGGGCCCGCTCCCCGCTGGCCGGCACGGGCATCCGCGAGGGCGCCGTCCTCACCCATGTCGACGGCCGCCCGGTCGATCCGGTGACCGGTCCCTACCCGCTGCTCGCCGGTTCCGGCGGTACGACCGTGGAGCTGACGTTCACCCCGCCGGACGGCGAGGGCGGCGGGCCCCGGCGGGTCGCCGTCGTCCCGCTCGTCGACGAACGGCCGCTGCGCTACCAGGACTGGGTGGCCAAACGCCGGCAAGTGGTAAGGGAGTTGAGCGACGGCCGGTGCGGCTATCTGCACATCCCCGACATGGGCGGCTCCGGCTGGGCCCAGTTCAACCGCGACCTGCGCATGGAGATGTCCCGGCCCGCGCTGATCGTGGACGTGCGCGGCAACGCGGGCGGCCACATCAGCGAACTGGTGGTGGAGAAGCTGACCCGTACGATCCTGGGCTGGGACCTGACCCGGGACGCGCAACCGGTGTCGTACGCCTCCAACGCCCCGCGCGGACCCGTGGTGGCCCTGGCCGACGAGGCGACCTCGTCGGACGGCGACATGATCACGGCCGCCTTCAAGCTGCTGAGCCTCGGCCCGGTCGTCGGCCAGCGGACCTGGGGCGGAGTCGTCGGCATGACCGGGCGGCACCGCCTGGGCGACGGCACCGTCATCACCGTCCCGATGAACGCGGCCTGGTTCGACGCCTACGGCTGGTCCGTGGAGAACCACGGCGTCGCACCCGACGTGGAGGTCCTGCGCACCCCCGTGGACTGGGCCGAGGGCCGCTACCCGGTGCTGGGCGAGGCGGTCCGGCTGGCCCTGGAGCTGCTGGAGAGCAACCCGGCGGCGGTCCCCCCGGACTACTCCGACGTGCCCGACCGGACCCGCCCGAAGCTGCCCCCGCGCACGGCCGGGTAGCGGTGGGGCGGGCGCGGTGGACAGGGGCGCGGGGCGCCCTCCGCCGGGGAGGACGCCCCACGTCACCGGGCCCAACTAGGCGTCGTAGTCCTGGTTGAACCGGTCCTGCACCTGCTGCTCCGTGTCCTCGATGTCACGGTGGTTCTGGGTGCCGCGCTGCGGCTGGCCCTGCCGGCCCTGCTGACCGGCCTTCTGACGGGCCTGTCCCGCCTTCTCCTGGGCCTTCTCCTTGGCCTGGCGGGACTTGTCCTGCATCTGGTCCTTCATACCCATGTGGGTTCACTCCCGTGGTGGGTGGGGGGTTCGGCCCCTCGCTGGGGCCTCGACCAGATTCACACGGGCCAACACCCGCCGCATGTCGATCAGTTACCGTGCGTGGCGCGGGCCGCCTCGTCGGCCGCCCCACCTGCGCCGACGAGCCCGGAGGACATCCCGCGCAGCCGGGGCGCGAACCGCTTCATCTCCCGCTGCCCGACCGTCCCGATGAGCGCCGGCAGATAGCCGCGCACCCCCTGCATGCCGCGCAGCCACCACTGCCCGTACACATGCGCCGAGCGCCGCTCGATCCCGGCGACGAGCCGGTCCACCGCCGGGCCCAGCGGATAGGTCTTGTTCGACGGCCAGGGCAGCCGCTGCCGCAGCTCGCGCATCACGTCGTCCCGGTCGGCGCCGCGCACCATGTCGGTGTCGGTCCACGACAGGTAGGCCACGCCGACCCGCACGCCCTGGTAGCCGACCTCGGCGCGCAGGCTGTGCGCGTACGCCTCCACGCCCGCCTTGGACGCGCAGTACGCCGTCATCATCGGCGCGGGCGTGAGCGCGGCCAGCGAGGCGATCTGCAGCAGATAGCCCCGGCTCTCCGCCAGCACCGGCAGGAAGGCGCGCGCGGTCACCGCCGAACCGATCAGGTTCACCTCGATCACCCGCCGCCAGGCCACCGGATCGGAGTCCGTGAACGGACCGCCGGTCGCCACACCGGCGTTGGCGACCACGATGTCGATCTTCCCGAAGCGCTCCTTCACCTCCCGCGCGACCCGGCTCATGGTCTCGTGGTCGGTGACGTCGGCGTACCAGTAGGCGCTGTCGTGGTGCAGCCGCCCGGAGACGTCCTTGAGCGCCTCCTCCTCCAGCCCGACCAGCGCCACCCTCGCCCCGCGCGCGGACAGTTTGCGCGCCAGCAGCTCACCGACACCGCGCGCGGCCCCCGTGACGACCGCGACCTGCCCTTCCAGGCTCATCCTGCTCATGCGCCCTCCTTGATCCGCACGGGGGCGGCCCCCGTGACATACGTGCCGACGAGTTCGCGGATGCGGCCGGTCACCGTCTCCGGCGCCTCCATGGGGGTCATATGGCCGACGCCGGTCAGCTCGGTGACGCCGAGGCAGTGCGGCAGCGCGGCGGCCAGCGCGCGGGCGTGCACCGGCGGCGTGAGCCGGTCGGACGTACCGCACAGCACCGCGGTGGGCACGGTCAACGCCCGTACGCCGTGGTCGAGATCGAGCGAGGCCAGCACCTTGGACCACGCGTGGCGCACCGCGCGCGGACAGGCGTGCACGATCCGCGCGCACGCCTCGACCCGGTCCGGGGCGGAGCCGGCGCCCATGGTGGCGTACTTGAGGACGCTCTTCGCCACCGGCGTGACCGGTCCGAGCGGGGCGCGCGAGCCGAGGACGCGCCCGGTGAGCCAGGTGCGCACCCGCCCGGCGCGCAACGGCACCACGCGCGACTCGGCGACCAGCCGAGAACTGCCCGTACTGCACAGCAGGACGGCGGCGGCGTGCTCCCGGAAGCCGGGGCGCCCGGCGGCGGCCATGACCGTCATGCCGCCCATGGAGTGGCCGGCGATCACCGCCTTCTCCCCGGGTGCGAGGGTGGCCGCGAGCACCGCTTCCAGGTCGTCCGCGAGCGCCTCGGTGGTACACACAGGACTGGCCGGACTGCGCCCGTGCCCCCGCTGGTCGTAGGCGATCACCCGGTGTCCGGCGGCCAGCTCCCGTATCTGCGCCGCCCAGAACGCCGTCGAGCAGGTCCAGCCGTGGGCGAGCACGACGGCGGGCGCGTCCTCGGGGCCGTGCACCTCGACGTGCAGCCGGGCGCCGTCGGCGGAGACGGCGGTCAGCGCGCGGGCGGGCTCGGGCGGGGCGCAGGGGCCGGTGGCGGCCGGGAGGCGGCGGCTCATGCGAGGGCCTCGCTCCTGCGGCCGGCCACCGGCGCGGGCCTGCGGATCACCTCGTACTCCGCGAGGTCCACCCGCCGGGTCGCGCGCCGGAACTCGGTGGTCGTGCCGGGCCAGATGGTGGTGTTGCGGCCGCTCGGGTCCAGGTACCAGCTGGTGCAGCCGCCGGTGTTCCACACGGTCCGCTTCATCCGCTCCTGGACCCGCTCGTTCCAGGCGTCCACGGCGGCGGGCCGGGCGTCCAGGGCGGTCCGGCCGCCGAGGACGTCGAGCTGGCGCAGATAGTCGGCCAGGTAGTTCAGCTGGGACTCGATCATCAGGATCATGGAGGAGTTGCCCAGGCCGGTGTTGGGCCCGATGATCGTCATCCAGTTCGGGAACCCGGCCGCCGAGGCGCCGCGCAACGCCCGCATGCCGTTCTTCCAGGTCTCGGCGAGCGTGGTCCCGTCCGCGCCGACCACCCGCTCGGCGATGGGCATGTCCGTGACGTGGAAGCCGGTGCCGAAGATGATCGCGTCGGCCTCGGCCTCGGTGCCGTCGGCCGCCACCAGCGTGGAGCCGCGGACCTCGGTGAGCCCGCCGGTGACCACGTCCACGTTGGGCCGGGCGAGCGCCGGGTAGTACTCGCTGGACAGCAGGATCCGCTTGCAGCCGATGCGGTAGTCCGGGGTGAGTTTGGCGCGCAGGGCGGGGTCCCTGACGGCGCGGGCCATGTTCCGCTTGGCGAGCTGTTCGACGAGCCCGAGTTCGTCCGGGTGCTTGGTGAACGCCTGCACCTGGAGCTCCCGGAGGCCCCACAGCAGCCCGCGCCGGGCCTGCGCGGTGACGGGCAGCCGCCGGTGCAGCCAGCGTTCGGCGCCGCTGATGGCGCGGTCCACGCGGGGCATCACCCACGGCGGGGTGCGCTGGAAGAGGGTGAGCCGGCCGACCTGTGGCTGGATGGCGGGCACGATCTGGATCGCGGAGGCGCCGGTGCCGACCATGGCGACCCGCTTGCCGCGCAGGTCGTAGTCGTGGTCCCAGCGGGCGGAGTGGAACACCTTGCCCGGGAAGGAGTCCAGGCCCGGGATCTCGGGGATCTTCGGGTCGGACAGCGGCCCGGTGGCGGAGACGACGACGTCGGCGCGCAGGGTGCCGCGGGTGGTCTCGATGGTCCACCACAGGTTGTCGCCGTCCCAGGTCATCAGCTTGACCTCGGAGTCGAACCGGATGTGCGGGCGCAGCCCGAACAGGTCGGTGACGTGCTCCAGGTAGGCGCGGATGTGCCGCTGCCCGGAGAAGGTGCGCGGCCAGTCGGGGTTGGGCGCGAAGGAGAAGGAGTACAGGTGCGAGGGCACGTCACAGGCGCACCCGGGGTAGCTGTTGTCCCGCCAGGTGCCGCCGACGCTGCCGGCCCGCTCCAGGACCACGAAGTCGGTGACTCCCTCCCGGCGCAGCCGCACGGCGGCTCCCAGCCCGCCGAACCCGGACCCGATCACCGCCACCCGTACATGCTCGTGCTCGGCCATCCCGAAGCCTCCACGCATCACCTAGGAACCGTGCCAGTGAACACTGGCGCAATGGGACTGTAGAGCAGCTCCGTACCGAGCGGTAGGGGGCGGGGAAGGGAAAGTTACCGGGGGTACACCTTAGGCTGCGGGCGTGGCAGAGGACGCAGAGCACAGGGAAGGCCCGCGCGAGTACCGCATGGAGGAGCTGGCCCGGCTGGCCGGCATCACCGTGCGCACCCTGCGCTTCTACCGCGAGCGGGGGCTGCTCCCGCCGCCCCGACGCGAGGGGCGCATCGTCTGGTACGACGACCACCACCTGGCCCGGCTGCGCACCATCGCGGCCCTGCTGGAGCGCGGCCACACCCTCAGCGGCATAGCGGAACTCGCCGAGGCCCTGGACCAGGGCCGCGATGTCGCCGACCTGCTGGGCGTGGGCCCGCCCACCGAGGAGGAGCCGGTCCGCCTCACCCCCGAGGAGCTCGCCGCCCGCTTCGAGGGCGAGGTCACGCCGGAGAACCTGGCCGCCGCGATGGAGCTGGGCTACCTCGGCACCGACGGCGACCAGATCGTGCACATCAGCCGGCGGCTGCTGGACGTCTCCTCGGCGCTGGTGCGCGAGGGCATCCCGCTCGCCGAGGTGCTGGCCGCCGCCGCCCGCGTCCGCGAGCACGCCGAGGCGCTGGCCGGCCTGTTCGCCGACGTGATCTCGCGCCACGCCCCCGAGGACGACCTGCGGCGGCTGCGCCCGCTGGCCCGCAGCGTGGTGGAGGCGGAACTCTCCCTGGCCCTGGACCGCCGGCTGAACAAACGGGACCCGGGCGGCCCCGGGAGCCTCTAGAGGTCGTAGACGACGGTCACCGGCGCGTGGTCCGACCAGCGTTCGGCGTGCGTGGCGGCCCGCTCCACGAACCCCTTGACCGCCCGGCCGGCGAGCCCGGGGGTGGCCACGTGGTAGTCGATGCGCCAGCCGGAGTCGTTGTCGAAGGCCCGCCCGCGGTACGACCACCAGCTGTACGGCCCCTCGGTGTCCGGGTGCAGCGCGCGCACCACGTCGACGTAGCCGCCCTCCTCGGCGGCGAACACCCGGCCGAGCCATTCCCGTTCCTCGGGCAGGAAGCCGGAGTTCCTGGTGTTGCCGCGCCAGTTCTTCAGGTCGGCCTCGCGGTGGGCGATGTTCCAGTCGCCGCACACCAGCACCTCGCGCCCGTCGGCGGCGGCCCGCTCGCGCAGCTCCCCGAGGTGGACGAGGAACTCGGCCATGAAGCGGACCTTCTCGTCCTGCCGTTCGGTGCCGGCCTCGCCGGAGGGCAGGTAGAGGGAGGCGACGGTGACGCCGGGCAGCTCGGCCTCCACATACCGGCCGCTGCCGTCGAACTCGGCGGAGCCGAAGCCGACCCGGATCCGGTCGGGCTCGCGCCGGGTGTAGAGGGAGACGCCCGCGCGGCCCTTGGCGGCGGCCGGGGCGTGCACGACGTGCCAGCCGTCGGGCTGCCGGACCTCCTCGGGCAGCTGGTGCGGTTCGGCGCGCACCTCCTGGAGGCAGACGACGTCCGCGTCCGTCCCGGCGAGCCACTCCACGAAGCCCTTCCTGGCGGCGGCCCGCAGCCCGTTCACGTTCACGGTGGTCACAGTCAGCACCCCGGCACGATACCGGCACACTGGTCGGGGTCCGAAAAATCCGGGACCCCCGCCGACTGCATAGAAGTACGATACCCAGCATGAATATACGCCGTGTTCGCTTCGATCACCCCGACGCCGTCAAGCTCAACGACGAGGTCCAGGCCGAGTACCACCTGCGCTACGGCGACGGGGGCGACGCCACGGTCCTGGCGCCCGAGGAATTCGACCCGCCCCGGGGGGTGTACCTGATCGCGTACGACGAGCGGGACCGCCCGGTGGCGACCGGCGGCTGGCGCAGCAAGGACCTCGACGACGAGGGCTACCAGGACGGCGACGCGGAGCTGAAGCGCATGTTCGTCATCGAGGAGATGCGCGGCCGGGGCCTGGCCCGCCGCATCCTCGCGGCCCTGGAGGAGGACGCCCGCGCGGCCGGCCGGGTCCGCATGGTCCTGGAGACGGGCACCAAGCAGCCGGAGGCCATCGCCCTGTACACCTCCAGCGGCTACGAGCCGTGCGCCAAGTTCGGCTACTACCGCCACCACGAGGAGAGCCTCTGCTACGCCAAGCGCCTGTGAGCCACGGCACCCTGGGCGCCCGGGGTGCCGTCCGGCGCCCTCGGCACCCCGGAAACGACGAAGATCCCGCCGGTCGTGATGACCGACGGGATCTCATCGTGCAGTGGACCTGAGGGGATTTGAACCCCTGGCCCCCTCGATGCGAACGAGGTGCGCTACCGGACTGCGCCACAGGCCCTTGCAACGAGTGAAACTCTAGCATCCCGATCCGGGTGCTCGGAAATCCGCTCCCTGACTGGTCAGGGCGCAGGTGACCGAGGTCACTCGTTGGCGGCGCGCGGCCGGTCGCCGTCCTCGTAC
>NZ_JACBWZ010000226.1 GCF_013870595.1 Streptomyces sp. WELS2
CCAGCCGCTGCTGTCGCTCGCCCTGGTGTCGATGATGCACGAGGTCCACGCGCACTCCGGCGCGGTGTACCTGCTCCGCCCCGACGCACCGGTCCTGGAGATGGCGGTGCACGCGGGCATGCCCCGGGCGTTCGCGGCGCCGTGGGAGCGGGTGGGGCTGAGCGCCCCGCTGCCGGTGGCGGACGCGGTGTGCGAGCGGCGCCTGGTGTGGGTGGGCGGCGAGGAGGAGATGGCCCGCTGCTACCCGCGCATCGCGGTGGTGCTGCCGTATCCGTTCGCGCTGGCCGCGCTGCCCGTGGCGACGGAGCGGCAGGTGTACGGGGCGGTGTTCGTGACCTGGCCCGGCGGGCATCCGGCGGAGCTGGCCGACGCCGAACGCGACCGTCTGTGGGCGGCCTGCGAGCGGCTGGCGCTGCGGCTGGAACGGTCGGCGGCATGGCCCCGGCCGCCGGGCCCGGAGGGGGATGTGCAGACGTCGGCGGTGGCCGGGGCCGCGACCGTGGCGGAGACGCTGGGCTCGGTCGAGGCGGCGCGGCTGGTGTCCCGGCTGCCGTACGGGCTGATGTCGCTGGATCTGCACGGCCGGATCGGCTTCGTGAACCCGGCCGCCGCCGAACTGCTCGGCCGGCCGGCCGGGGAACTGCTGGGCACGCCCCTGTGGGCGTCGGTGCCCTGGCTGAACGACCCGATGTACGAGGACCGCTACCGGGCGGCGCTGCTCAGCCAGCAGATGGCGTCGTTCGTGGCGCTGCGCCCGCCCGGGGACTGGCTGTGGTTCCGGCTGTACCCGGGCACGACCGGGCTGAGCGTGCGCGTCAGCCGGGCCCGCTCGGTGACGGACGCCCCGCACGGGGCCCGGCCCTCCGGCCCGGGCCCGTCCAGGCTGATGACGATCTCCCAGGTGCTGAGCCTGGCGGGCGCGCTGACCGAGGCGGTGGGGGTGCGGGACGTGGTGCAGCTGGTCTGGGACGAGGTGGCCCCCGCCGTCGGCAGCCAGGCGATGGCGATCCTCGGGTCGCACGGCGGGCGGCTGCACGTGCTCGGGCACCGCGGCTACCAGGACCCGCACATCGTGGAGCGGTTCGAGGGGCTGCCGCTGGCCGAGCGGACCCCGGGCACGCAGGTGCTCAACACCGGCGTGCCGGCCTTCTTCGACTCCCGGGCGCACCTGGAGCGGCTGTATCCGAGCCGGCACGAGACCCCGGACGGCTTCGCGGCCTGGGCGTATCTGCCGCTGATCGCGTCCGGCCGGCCGGTGGGCACCTGTGTGCTGGCCTACGCCGAGCCGCATGTGTTCCCCGCCGACGAACGGGCGGTGCTGACCTCGCTCGGCGGGCTGATCGCGCAGGCCCTGGAGCGGGCCCGGCTCTACGACGCGAAGCACAGCCTGGCGCACGGCCTCCAGCAGGCGCTGCTGCCGCACTCGCTGGCGCCGCTGCCCGGCATCGAGGCGGCGGCCCGCTATCTGCCCGCCACCCACGGCATGGAGATCGGCGGCGACTTCTACGACCTGGTGCTGGCCCGGCCGCTGGCGGCGGCGGTGATCGGGGACGTCCAGGGGCACAACGTGACCGCGGCGGGTCTGATGGGGCAGATCCGCACCGGCGTGCGGGCGTACACCACGGTGGGGCAGGCCCCGCACGAGGTGATCAGCAGCACCAACCGGCTGCTGATCGACCTCGGCGCCGAGCTGTTCGCCAGTTGTCTGTATCTGCGGCTGGATCCGGCGCACGGGCGGGCCGTGATGGCGCGGGCGGGCCATCCGCCGCCGCTGCTGCGCCGGCCGGACGGAAAGGTACGGGTGCTGGACCTGGCCGGGGGCCCGCTGCTCGGCATCGACGCCTCGGCCGTGTATCCCACGACCGAGGTGTCCCTGGCCCCGGGCTCGGTCCTCGTCCTGTACACCGACGGGCTGGTGGAGTCCCCCGGCGTCGACATCGAGGACGCGCTGGCGGACCTCGGCGGGCTGCTCGCGGACGTCGGCGACCAGCCGCTCGAGAGCCTGGCGGACGAGGTGATCCGGCACAGCGTGGCGGCGCGGGAACGGGCGGACGACGTGGCGGTCCTGCTGCTCAGGGCCCGCGACGACGGCTGAACGTCGGCCGGGACCCGGCCACCGACGGGGCTTTCCCACCGGACGACGAGATCCCTCCGACGGTCCGGGTCCGGCCCTCCCGCCGGAGGGCCGGACCGCTCCCCGCCGGCTGGAACCGAGGGGGGCCGGCCGGGGAGTCCAAGGGTGCCGGTCCGCTCAGCGCGTACCGGTGAGGGCCGGAGTCCCGTCATCACCGGCACCGGAACGGGAACCGGAAGCGGAACCGGAACCGGACTGATCCTCCGCTCCGCCCGCTCCGCCGCCGAGGGTCGCCCCCGTGGCCCGGAGGGCGGCGGTGACCGGCTGGAAGAAGGTCTCGCCGCCTCCGGTGCAGTCGCCGCTGCCGCCGGAGGTGAGGCCGAGGGCTTCGCCGGCCTGGGTGAACAGGGGCCCGCCGCTGTCGCCGGGCTCGGCGCACACGTCCGTCTGGATCAGGCCGGTGACGGTGTCCACACCGTTCGGGTCGGTCTCGCTCCGGAAGTTGACGGTGGCGTCCAGCCCGGTCACCCGGCCGTCGTGCAGCCCGGTGGTGGAACCCATCCGGAACACGGCCTGGCCGACGGTGGCCTCGGCGGCCCGGCTGATGGTCACGGTCCGGCCGTCGCCGGTGTCGACCTCGCCGGGCGCCCGGGTGCCCGGGTCGTCGTACTTGACGAGGGAGAAGTCGCCCTGGCCGGGAAAGGTCGCCTGGTCGACGGTGGCTGTCGGCCCGCCGGTCTCCGTGTCGGACCACCTCTGGGCGGCGACCCCGCAGTGACCGGCCGTCAGGAAGGCGGGGCTGCCGTCGGCGGCGGTGACGTTGAAGCCGAGGGAGCAGCGCACGCCGCCGCCCCGGACCCGGGAGAAGACGGCGTCGCCGCCCGAGGCGAACGTCTTGAACGTGCCGGCGGACTTCTTCAGGGTCGCCATGCCGGGGCCGAGTCCGCGCACGGCCGACCGGAGCCTGTCCCACCGGGCGCCGGTCACCGTGGAGTCGGCGGTGACGAGGACCTTGTCGGTGCGCGGGTCGACGGCCCAGGAGGTGCCCGGGATGGCCGCCCCGGCCTTCAGCGTCCGGGCGGCGGCCCCGAGTTCGGCGGCGCTGTGGGCCACCTGCCGGACGACCGCGCCGGCCTTCTCGGCCCGGACGATGACGTCGTCGTCGCCGCTGACCACGTTGACGACGAGCTGTTGCCGGCCGCTGTCGTAGTAGGAGCCGGCGAAGGCGTCACCGAGGAGCCCCCGCAGCCGGGCGTCGAGGTCCGGCGCGTCCGTGGCCCGCAGGGTCCTCGCGGTACCGGTGGCGCCCGGCGCCCGGCCGTCGTCCCCCGCGTCCTGCGAGGCGTTGGCGTGGGGGAGCAGAAACGCCGCCGCGCCGAGTGCCGCGACACCGCCCACCGCCATCGCGGTCCTGCGCCGGGGCATTCGCTTGTGACTCAACCTTCTCGACCTCCTGGGACGGGGAGCCCGCCGCTCGCGGGCCGTGCGGACCGGAGTGGGTATCGCGGCGCCTGGATGGCCGTAGGTACGCACCGGCGGCGCGGTGTGTTCAATTCCGGTTCCGTGCGGCCGGGGTGGGGTGGTGAACCAGCCACACCCCGCCAACAGTTCGACCAATCACCGTCAGCTACCGAACAGTAACGATCAGCTGTCGGCATCAAGCGGAATTCCCCCTTCAGGGAATCTGCACATCCATTACCCAGGCACCTCACCGGCACCGGGGCTTCTGCACAACCGCGCACCCCGCGGCACGCCTTTGGCGAGAAGTGCCGGATTCGCTCTCCGCCCCGCAAGACACCCGTCGCGGCGATGCCGTGTGGCATGTGAAGGAGTCGCCGACACGGCGTGCGCACGCCTGCACGTATGAACCCCGCCGAAAGCCAATTGCCCAGGTGAGAGCCCTGGTTGATTGGAAGCGCGCCCCGCGTGCGTGCTTTGATCCATCGCACCGCAGAGGTCCGGCGGGCCCCGGAGCCGGGTGCCCGGCGCCCGCGGTCGCGGCCGTCCGTCTGTCCCCAGAGGGGGCCGCTCCCCCCTTGTGAAGTTATCCATACGAAGGGAAGTTCCATCATGAACTCCACCCCCCAGGTCGAGACCGTCGAGATCTCGGACGCCGAGCTGGACAACGTCTCCGGCGGTCTGTCCGTGAACACCCTCAACAGCACCCTGGGCACCGTGAACGAGATCGCCCCCGGCGTGACCGGTCTGGTGAACACGGTCGTCGGCACCGTCGAGGGTGTCACCGGCCTGAACACCGCCCCGATCAACGGCCTGGTCGCCGGTCTCTGATCGCACCCCCGGTGTCACCCGAAGTCCCGGAGCCGTCCTCGGCTCCGGGACTCTCGGACGTTGTGCACCACACGCGTCACCCCATGCGTCACCTCATGCGTCTCCCCCACAGGTGAGGGAAGTTCCGTGCAGTTCCGCCAACAGGCCCTCGCCAAGCTCCAGTCACCGGAGGAGCTGGACCTGCCGGTGCGGCTGGCCCGCCCGCAGGGCTGGCTCGCGCTCGGCGTCACCGTCGTCGTCATGGCCGCCGCCTCCGTGTGGGCGGTGACCGGCTCGGTCGCCTCCACGGTCGGCGCGCCCGCCATCCTCACCCACGGACAGGGCAGTTATCTGCTCCAGAGCCCGGTGGCCGGCCAGGTGACGGCCGTCCTCGCCCGGCAGGGCGAACGGCTCCCCGCGAACGCGCCCGTCCTCAAGGTCCGTACGGAACAAGGCGAGACGGTGGTGCGCACGGTCGCCGCCGGCCGCGTCACCACGCTCGCCGCGTCCATCGGGCAGATCATCCAGACCGGCACCGACGTCGCCGCCGTCGAGAAGGTCGCCCACGCCTCCGACCCGCTGTACGCGACCGTGTACGTGCCCGCCGAGAACGCCGCGGCCATCCCGGCGCACGCCTCCGTCGACCTGACCGTCTCCTCGGTCCCGGCACAGCGGTACGGCGTGCTGCGCGGCACCGTCAAGTCGGTGGACCGCGGCGCGCAGTCGGCCCAGTCGATCGCCGCGTACCTCGGCGACAGCCAGCTCGGCGAGCAGTTCACCCGCAAGGGCCGTCCGGTCGCCGTCCTGGTGGAGCTCGCGAAGTCGCCCTCCACCAAGAGCGGTTACCGCTGGTCCAGCGCCGGCGGACCGCCCTTCCGGCTGGAGTCCATGACCCTCGCCACCGGCTCCGTCCACCTCGCCGACCAGCACCCCGTCGATTGGCTGCTCCCGTGACCACCGCCCAGGAAACCCGTGGCCGCAGACGGGCGGCCCCCGCCAAGCGGCCGGCCCCCAAGTCCCGTACCGGCAGGGTCCGTACGCCCACCGTGCTGCAGATGGAGGCCGTCGAGTGCGGCGCCGCCTCCCTCGCGATGGTCCTCGCCCACTACGGCCGGCACGTCCCGCTGGAGGAGCTGCGCATCGCCTGCGGTGTCTCCCGCGACGGCTCCCGCGCCTCCAACCTGCTGAAGGCGGCCCGCGGTTACGGGCTGACCGCCAAGGGCATGCAGATGGACCTGGCCGCCCTCGCCGAGGTGCGGGCCCCGGCCATCCTCTTCTGGGAGTTCAACCACTACGTCGTCTACGACGGCATGGGCCGCCGCCTCGGCCGGCGCGGGGTGTACGTCAACGACCCCGCCAAGGGCCGCCGTTTCGTGCCCATGGAGGAGTTCGACGGCAGCTTCACCGGAGTCGTCCTCGTGCTGGAGCCCGGCGAGGGCTTCACCCGGGGCGGGCACCGCTCCGGAGTGCTCGGCGCGATGCCGGCCCGGCTGCGCGGCACCGCCGGCACCCTCCCGGCGGCGGTGCTGGCGAGCCTGCTGCTGGTCGCGGTCGGCGCGGCCGTGCCCGCGCTCAGCCGCACCTACATCGACACGTTCCTCATCGGCGGGCAGACCTCGCTGCTGGGCGTGCTGTTCACCTCGATGGCCGCCTGTGTGCTGCTGACACTGGTGCTGACCTGGCTCCAGCAGGCCAACCTGCTGCACGGCCGGATCATCTCCTCCACCCTCTCCAGCGCCCGGTTCCTGCGCCATCTGCTGCGGCTGCCGGTGACGTTCTTCGCCCAGCGCTCCCCCGCCGACCTGGTGCAGCGCCTGCAGTCCAACGACCAGGTCGCCGAGACCCTGGCCCGCGACCTCGCGGCGGCCGGCGTGGACGCGATCGTGGTCGTGCTGTACGCGGTCCTGCTGTACACCTACGATCCGCAGCTGACCTTCGTCGGCATCGCCGTGGCGCTGCTGAACGTGGTGGCCATGCGGCTCGTCGTACGGCTGCGCGCGACCCGTACGGCGAAGCTGCGCGCGGACACCGCGCGGCTCACCAACACCTCGTACACCGGTCTTCAGCTGATCGAGACGCTGAAGGCGACCGGCGGCGAGGACGGCTACTTCCGCAAGTGGGCCGGGCAGCACGCCACCACGCTGGAGGAGCAGCAGCGGCTCGGCGTGCCGAGCGCCTGGCTGGGCGTGGTCGCGCCGACGCTCGCCACCTTCAACAGCGCGCTCATCCTGTGGATCGGCGGACTGCGCGCGGTGGAGGGGCACATCTCGGTCGGGCTGCTGGTCGCCTTCCAGGCGCTGGTCGCCCGCTTCACGGCGCCGCTGACCCGGCTCAACGGCGTGGCGGGCCGCATCCAGGACTTCGCGGCCGACGTGGCCCGGCTGAAGGACGTGGAGAACTTCCGGACCGACCCGCTCTACGCCCGCCCCGGCGGGGACTCCGCCCGGCGGCTGCACGGCCATGTGGAGCTGGAGAACATCACCTTCGGCTACAGCCCGCTGGACCGGCCGCTGCTGACCGGCTTCGACCTGACCGTGGGCCCCGGGCGGCAGGTGGCGCTGGTCGGCGGCTCGGGCAGCGGCAAGTCCACGGTCTCCCGGCTGATCTCGGGCCTGTACACGCCGTGGGACGGGGTGATCCGCATCGACGGCCGCCGGCTGGAGGACATCCCGCGCGGCGCCCTCGCCGCCTCCGTCTCCTTCGTGGACCAGGACGTCTTCCTGTTCGAGGGCTCGGTCCGCGACAACGTGGCCCTGTGGGACCCGTCGATCCCCGACGAGGCGGTGGTGGAGGCGCTGAAGGACGCGGCGCTGTACGACGTGGTGATGCGCCGGCCCGGCGGCATCCACAGCAAGGTGGAGCAGGACGGCCGGAACTTCTCCGGCGGGCAGCGCCAGCGCCTGGAGATCGCGCGGGCGCTGGTGCGCCGGCCGAGCATCCTGGTGCTGGACGAGGTGACCAGCGCGCTGGACGCGGAGACCGAGCTGGTGGTGATGGACAACCTGCGCCGGCGCGGCTGCGCCTGTGTGGTGATCGCGCACCGGCTGAGCACGGTCCGCGACAGCGACGAGATCGTCGTCCTGGAGCACGGCACGGTCGTGGAGCGCGGACGGCACGAGGAGCTGGTGGCGCGCGGCGGCGCGTACGCGGCGCTGGTCAGGGAGCGGTGAGATGACATCCGTGCGGGAAGGCGACCTCGTCCTCGAGGCGCTGGGTGCGCTGGGCACCCGGCTGGACTGCGCCGGCCTGGGCCGGCTGGACCTGGAGGGTCCGCAGGTGCTGTGGCTGGTCGCGGCCGGCGCGCTGGACCTGTTCGCGGTGGACGCCGCCCAGCAGGGCCACTGGCACCACCTCGGCCGGCTGGAGGCGGGCACGCTGCTGCTCGGCCCGGTCACCGGACCCCGGCACACCCTGGTGGCCCGCCCGGTCCGGGACTGTGTGGTGCACCGTGTCGGCCTGCGCGAGCTGTACCAGCCGGCCGGCACCCAGACCTGGTCCTACGACGAGTACGGCACCCCGCAGTACGTGCCGCCGGCCTCCAGCCCGCTGGAGTACGCGGTCGCGCTCGGCGTCGGCCGGGGCCTGTCCGTCCTCTTCCAGGCGCCGCTGGCGGACGAACGCGCCGCCGCGCCCGCCGACGACGACGTGTTCTGGATGCAGGTGCCGCCGGGCAGTGTGCAGTACGGCTCGCTGTACGGCGCCGAGGCCGCGGCCGATCTGCTGATGGACCCGGCGCTGTGGCAGAGCATGGTGGACCAGCAGTACCGGCTGCTGACCGCGCTGGACCGGTGGATCGAGCAGCTGGAACAGGCACACGAGACGCGTACGGCCGCCGGGATCAGGGCCGGTGAGGCGGAGTACGGGCTGTGAGCAGCGCTGCCGCAATCGCCCAGCCGGGCCGGACCAAGG
>NZ_JACBWZ010000227.1 GCF_013870595.1 Streptomyces sp. WELS2
TGCCGCCCGGGCCCGGGGAGCTCCATGTGTGGGCGTGGCCCGTCTCGGCGTATCCGGTGTGGGGCGAACTGCTCACCGAGGAGGAGAGCGCACGTGCTGCCGCACTCCCGGACGGCCCGGCCCGGGCCACCTACGTCGGCTCCCGAGGCCTGCAACGCGCGCTGGGCAGCCACTACCTGCGCCTGCCCGCGCGCGGCCTGCGCATCGACCGGACCTGCGCGCACTGCGGGGCACAGCACGGACGGCCCCGGTTCACCGGCGGGGCCGGGCGGCTGGACTACTCGGTCGCGCACACCCGTGACTGGGTGCTGGCCGCCGTCGTCTCCGGGGGGCTGGTGGGTGTCGACGCCGACGTCGTACCCGATGCCGAGACCGGCGTCCGCCTCGCGCGGAAGGCGCTGACCGACCGGGAGCGGCAAGTGCTGGCCGGGCTGCCGAAGGAGGAGAGCGCGGCGGGTTTCGTCCGGCTGTGGACGCGCAAGGAGGCGGGCAGCAAGCTGGCCGGGCGCGGACTGGCCGCCCGTTTCGACCATCTGGACGCGGCCGGACCGACCCTGCGGCAGGCGGGTGAACTGCCCGACGGCTGGCCGTCGGGCGACATCCACCTCCTCGACCTGCCGCCCGTCGGCCCCCTGCGCACCGGTCACCTGGCATCGGTGGCGTCCACCCGTCCGATCCGGCGGGTCCTGCTGCCCGCCGGCTGGGATCAGCCCTCGGCCGCGGTCAGCGTCTGAGCGAGTTCGACCAGGTCCCGCACGGCGTACGTGGGGCGGGACAGGCACTCCGGGTAGGCGGCCGCGTCCCGGCGCAGCCACGCCCCGCCCAGCCCCGCCCGCAGGGCGCCGTCGACGTCCCAGGGGTGGACGGCGACCATCAGCGCCTCCCCGGGTTCCGCACCGACGTGCCCGACCGCGTACCGGTAGGCGGCCGGGGCCGGCTTCCAGCACTGCGGACCGCTCACGTCCAGCAGCGCCTCGAAGCGGTCCGTCAGGCCCGCCCGGTCGAGCAGCCGCCTCGTCAGAGCCGCGTTGCCGTTCGTCATCGTCACCAGGCGGAATCCGGCCTCGCTCAACCGCCGTACCCCGTCCGGGACATCGGGGTGCACCTCCAGCTCGGCCAGACCGTCCAGGACGTGCCGGGCGCCCGCCTCCACATCACCGGTCCACCCCGGAGCAGCCGGCAGCAGCGTGCGCAGACCGTCCAGGGCCAGGGCCGCGAAGTCGGCGTACGAGCCCGCGGCCGTCAGGGCGAACCCGTCCCGCAGCACTCCGGCGAACCAGGTCGGCATCAGATCGGCCGGGGCCCCGATGTCCTGGAAGCGGCCGCGCAGCGCGGTGAAGTCGCTGAGCGTCTCGTTGACGTCGAAGACCAGCACCCGCGGGCCCCGGTGGTCCGTGTCGGACATGCTCCCCCTTCCGTGGCTGCGGACGGCCCCTCCGGCCGTCCGCTCAGGCGTCCCGCAGCAGGCAGGTCAGCCGGGCGCTGCACACCCGGCGGCCCTGCTCGTCGCTGATCGCGATCTCGTACGTCGCCGTCGACCGGCCCCGGTGCACCGGCGTGGCCACGCCCGTCACCAGGCCCGAGCGGACCCCGCGGTGGTGGGTGCAGTTGAGATCCACGCCGACCGCGATCTTCGAGACACCACCGTGCAGCATGGAGCCGACCGAGCCCAGCGTCTCCGCGAGCACCGCGGAGGCGCCCCCGTGCAGCAGGCCGTACGGCTGGGTGTTGCCCTCCACCGGCATGGTCCCGACGACCCGGTCCGCCGAGGCCTCCAGGATCTGTACGCCCATGCGCGTGCCCAGGTGCCCGGCCGAGAACAGGGCGGGCAGGTCCACGCCGAGCGCCGCGTACTCGTCGATGACCTGCTGCGGGAACTTCACTTGCTGCTGCTCACCCATGGGGCCCGGCTCCGTCCGTCGTACACCAGTGTGCTCGCTGAGCAAACGCTCACTCGGCCGCCGATTGTTCCAGACGGCCGTCCGCGTCCCCGGTGTGGGCTTCGAGGCGTACGACGACGGACTTGCTGGCCGGGGTGTTGCTGGTGTCGGCGGTCGCGTCCAGCGGCACCAGTACGTTCGTCTCGGGGTAGTACGCCGCCGCGCATCCCCGGGCCGTCGGATAGGTCACGACCCGGAAGCCGGGCGCCCGCCGCTCCACCCCGTCCTGCCACTCGCTCACCAGGTCGACGTACGACCCCTCGGCGAACCCGAGTGCGCGTGCGTCCCCGGGGTGCACCAGCACCACCCGGCGCCCGCCCTTGATACCGCGGTAACGGTCGTCGAGACCGTAGATCGTGGTGTTGTACTGGTCGTGCGAGCGCAGGGTCTGCAGCAGCAGCCGGCCCTCGGGCAGCGCCGGGTACTCCACCGGCGCCGCGGTGAAGTTGGCCTTGCCGGTGGCGGTCGGGAAACGCCGTTCGTCACGCGGCGCGTGCGGCAGCGCGAAGCCGCCGGGCCGGGCCACGCGCGCGTTGAAGTCCTCGAAACCGGGGATCACGCGCGCGATGCGGTCCCGGATCAACCCGTAGTCCTCGGCGAACTCCTCCCACGGGACGACGCTGCGCTCGCCCAGCACCCGGCGCGCCAGGCCGCAGACGATGGCCGGCTCGGAGCGCAGGTGCGGGCTCGCGGGGGCCAGGCGCCCGCGCGAGGCGTGCACCATGCCCATGGAGTCCTCCACCGTCACGAACTGCTCGCCCCCGGCCCGTACATCGCGCTCGGTGCGGCCCAGGGTGGGCAGGATCAGCGCCCGCGCGCCCGTGACCACGTGCGAGCGGTTCAGCTTGGTCGACACGTGCACGGTCAGCCGCGCCCGGCGCATGGCCGCCTCGGTGACCTCGGTGTCGGGCGAGGCGGACACGAAGTTGCCGCCCATGGCGAAGAAGACCTTCGCCCGCCCGTCACGCAGCGCGCGGATGGCCCGTACGACGTCGAGGCCGTGCTCGCGCGGCGGCGTGAACCCGAACTCCCGCTCCAGGGCGTCGAGGAAGGCCGGGGCGGGCCGCTCGAAGATGCCCATGGTGCGGTCGCCCTGGACGTTGCTGTGCCCGCGCACCGGGCACACGCCCGCGCCCGGGCGGCCGATGTTGCCGCGCAGCAGCAGGAAGTTGACCACTTCCCGGATGGTCGGCACCGAGTGCTTGTGCTGGGTGAGGCCCATGGCCCAGCACACGATCGTCCGCTCGGAGGCCAGGACCATGCCGAGGGCCCGCTCGATCTCCGCGCGCGTCAGACCCGTCGCGGCCAGCGTCTCCTCCCAGTCGGCGGCCCGCGCGACCGCCGCGAACTCCTCGAAGCCGTGGGTGTGCTCGCGGACGAACTCCTCGTCGACCGCGCCCCGCGTCTCCAGGATCAGCTTGTTCAAAAGCCGGAAGAGAGCCTGGTCCCCGCCGATGCGGATCTGCAGGAACAGATCGGTCAGGGCGGCGCCCCGGAGCATGCCCTGGGGCGTCTGCGGGTTCTTGAAGCGCTCCAGGCCCGCCTCGGGCAGCGGATTGACGCTGATGATCTTCGCGCCGTTCGCCTTGGCCTTCTCCAGCGCGGAGAGCATGCGCGGATGGTTCGTGCCCGGGTTCTGGCCCGCGACGATGATCAGATCGGCCTGGTAGAGGTCGTCCAGCAGGACGCTGCCCTTGCCGACGCCGATGGTCTCGCCGAGCGCCGACCCGGACGACTCGTGGCACATGTTCGAGCAGTCCGGCAGGTTGTTCGTGCCCAGCTCGCGCGCGAAGAGCTGGTACAGGAACGCGGCCTCGTTGCCGGTGCGGCCCGAGGTGTAGAAGACGGCCTCGTCGGGGGAGCCGAGGGCGGCGATCTCCTCGGCGATGATGTCGAAGGCCCGCTCCCAGGAGACCGGCTCGTAGTGCGTGCCGCCCTCGGGCAGGTACACGGGGTGGGTGAGCCGGCCCTGCTGGCCCAGCCAGTAGCCGCTGCGGCCGGACAGGTCGGCGACGGAGTGCGCGGCGAAGAACTCCGGGGTGACCCGGCGCAGCGTGGCCTCCTCGGCGACCGCCTTGGCGCCGTTCTCGCAGAACTCGGCCGTGTGCCGGTGGTCCGGCTCCGGCCAGGCGCAGCCCGGGCAGTCGAAGCCGTCCTTCTGGTTCACGCGCAGCAGCGTGAGCGCGGTGCGCTTCACCCCCATCTGCCGCTGGGCGACGCGCAGCGTGTGCCGGATGGCCGGCAGCCCCGCCGCCGCGTGCTTCGGCTCCGCGACCTGCGGCGCGTCCTGGACCGGATCACCCTTGGGCGGCTTCGTCGCCATCGCACGCTCCCCTTCGACTGCGGTGTGAGAAGTACCGCTGCCGATCCTCCCACGGGGCACCGACACCGACACCGGCCGGGCGTGCGCGGGCCGGGACCATCGCCCGCCGTGGAGTGTGTCTTCCGCCGCTCTTCACCGAGGGCGGCGAGCCGGCCGCCCCTCTCCCGCCCGCGGGGCCGCCCCGGTCACGGACCGCGCCGCTCGCCGTGTCCCGGCCCGCGCCGGCCGCGGGCGGTCCGGGTTGTCAGTGGCTCGTGGCAGGATCGGTGACGTGGCAGAGACAGCACCGAAGCAGACCGACAAGACCCCCGGCGGCACCCGTCCCCGGCTGATGCTCATGGACGGGCACTCGCTGGCCTACCGCGCGTTCTTCGCGCTGCCCGCGGAGAACTTCACGACCGCGACCGGCCAGCCGACGAACGCGATCTACGGGTTCGCGTCGATGCTGGCCAACACGCTGCGTGACGAGGCGCCCACGCACTTCGCGGTGGCCTTCGACGTCTCCCGCAAGACCTGGCGCTCCGAGCGGTTCACGGAGTACAAGGCGAACCGCTCCAAGACCCCCGACGAGTTCAAGGGCCAGGTCGAGCTGATCGGCGAGCTGCTCGACGCCATGAACGCCCCGCGCTTCGCCGTCGAGGGGTACGAGGCGGACGACGTCATCGCCACCCTCGCCACCCAGGCCGAGGCCGAGGGCTTCGAGGTGCTGATCGTCACCGGCGACCGCGACTCCTTCCAGCTGGTCACCGAGAACATCACCGTGCTGTACCCCACGAAGGGCGTCTCGGAGCTGACCCGGTTCACCCCGGAGAAGGTTTTCGAGAAGTACGGCTTGACGCCCGCCCAGTACCCCGACTTCGCGGCCCTGCGCGGCGACCCGTCCGACAACCTGCCCGGCATCCCCGGCGTCGGCGAGAAGACCGCCGCGAAGTGGATCAACCAGTTCGGCTCCTTCGCCGAGCTGGTCGAGCGGGTCGACGAGGTCAAGGGCAAGGCGGGCCAGAACCTCCGCGACCACCTGGAGTCCGTCAAGCTCAACCGCGTCCTCACCGAGCTGGAGCGGCAGGTCCAGCTGCCCAGGGCGGTCGCCGACCTGGAGCGGGCGCCGTACGACCGCAAGGCCGTGGCGATGGTCCTCGACACCCTGGAGATCCGCAACCCGTCCCTGCGCGAGCGCCTCTTCGCCGTCGACCCCGGCACGGAGGAGACCGAGACCGCCCCGGTCACCGCCGACGGCGTCGAGATCGACGGCAGCGTCCTGCGCACCGGCGAGCTCGCCCCCTGGCTCGCCGAGCACGGCACCGGGCCGCTGGGCGTCGCCACCGTCGACACCTGGGCCCTGGGCACCGGATCCGTCGCCGAGGTCGCGCTCGCCGCGGCCGGGGGACCGGCGGCCTGGTTCGACCCGTCCGAACTGGACGAGGCCGACGAGAACGCGTTCGCCGCCTGGCTGGCCGACGCCGGCCGGCCCAAGGTGTTCCACGACGCCAAGGGCGCCATGCGGGTCTTCGCCGAGCACGGCTGGCGTATCGAGGGCGTCGGCATGGACACCGCGCTCGCCGCGTACCTGGTCAAGCCCGGCCGCCGCTCCTTCGACCTGGACGCGCTGTCCCTGGAGTACCTGCACCGCGAGCTGACGCCCGCCGCCGCTGCCGACGGCCAGCTGGCCTTCGGCGCGGACGAGGGCGCCGAGGCGGAGGCGCTGATGGTCCAGGCCCGCGCGGTCCTGGACCTGGGCGAGGCGTTCGGGGACCGCCTGCGGGAGGTCGGCGCCGCCGACCTGCTCCAGGACATGGAGCTGCCCACCTCCGCGCTGCTCGCCCGCATGGAGCGGCACGGCATCGCCGCCGACCGGGCGCACCTGGAGGCGATGGAGCAGATGTTCGCGGGAGCGGTGCAGCAGGCCGTGAAGGAGGCGCACGCGGCGGCCGGCCGCGAGTTCAACCTGGGCTCGCCCAAGCAGCTCCAGGAGGTCCTCTTCGGCGAGCTGGCGCTGCCGAAGACGAAGAAGACCAAGACCGGTTACACCACCGACGCCGACGCCCTGGCCTGGCTCGCCACCCAGACCGACAACGAACTGCCCGTGATCATGCTCCGCCACCGCGAGCAGGCGAAGCTCCGGGTGACCGTCGAGGGCCTGATCAAGACCATCGCCGGCGACGGCCGCATCCACACCACGTTCAACCAGACGGTGGCCGCGACCGGACGCCTGTCCTCCACCGACCCGAACCTGCAGAACATCCCCGTGCGCACCGACGAGGGCCGGGCGATCCGCCGGGGCTTCGTGGTCGGCGAGGGCTTCGAGTCCCTGATGACCGCGGACTACAGCCAGATCGAGCTGCGCGTGATGGCCCACCTCTCCGAGGACGAGGGCCTGATCCGGGCGTTCACCTCCGGCGAGGACCTGCACACCACGGCCGCGTCCCAGGTGTTCGGTGTCGAGCCGGGGGCGGTGGACGCGGAGATGCGCCGCAAGATCAAGGCGATGTCGTACGGCCTCGCCTACGGCCTGTCCGCGTTCGGCCTCTCCCAGCAGCTGAACATCGACGCGGGCGAGGCCCGTGCCCTGATGGACGCCTACTTCGAACGCTTCGGCGGGGTGCGGGACTATCTGCGCCGGGCCGTCGACGAGGCGCGCGCCACGGGCTACACGGCGACGCTCTTCGGCCGCCGCCGCTACCTGCCCGACCTCAACAGCGACAACCGTCAGCGCCGCGAGGCCGCCGAGCGCATGGCCCTCAACGCGCCCATCCAGGGCACGGCGGCGGACATCGTGAAGATCGCCATGCTCAAGGTGGACGGCGCGCTGCGGGCGGCGGACCTGAAGTCCCGCATGCTGCTCCAGGTCCACGACGAAATCGTCCTGGAGATCGCCCCCGGCGAGCGGGCGGTCACGGAGGAGCTCGTCCGCCGGGAGATGGCGAACGCCGTCCAGCTGAGGGCCCCCCTGGACGTCTCGGTCGGCGTCGGCCCGGACTGGGAATCAGCGGCCCACTGACCCCACCAGGCGGCGGAGAGCCCGCCCACACCGACCGAAGCCTTCCCGCTCCGCCCGGTACCCCTCTCCGCCGCCACACCGGCCACCCACCGACCGCCGCCGGACGGGCTCGTCTGCGCGCCGCCGGACGGGCTCGTCTCCGCCGCAGAGACGAGTCGGCCACGCGGCAGATCGCCACCGCGGGGCGGACGCCTGCCGCACCGGCCCACCGCTGCCACCGCCAGTCTTCCCCGCCCCCGTTCCCCGTCGCGACGGCGATCAGCCACCACGACGCGGACCGGCGGTGCCGAACCCACCGCACCCCGAACAGCCCCGAAGCCGTACCCCCGAAGCCGTACCCCGTACACGAAACGACCCCGAGCCGCACCCCCAGGACAGCCGGCCCCGACAGCCCGGCCAAACCCCCCAAGGGCCCGTCACTCTCGTGGCCCCCGTCAAAACGCCCCGCGCCGTCCGCAGCCGCAACACTGCGGGCATGGGTATACGCATGCTCCACCCCGGACCACCCGTCACCCGCGTCACAGCCTCCGGTGCCCGCCGGCCAGGACCGGATCTACCGTTCACCCCTCGGGCTGGCGGGGGGCGCGCTGCTGCTCCTGGTCGTGCTCTGGCTGGGCTTCGACGCGCTGTTCAAGGGCCACGGCCGCACCCCGTGGCTGGCGCTGGCCGGCCTGATCCTGGTCGTGCCGCTGATCCTCGCCTTCACGCTCCGCCCGGCGGTCTTCGCCAACGAGGAGCGGCTGCGCGTGCGCAACCCGTTCCGGGTGATCAGCCTGCCCTGGGCGGAGGTCGCCGGCCTGCGCTCCGGCTACACCAACGAGGTCATCGCCAGGTCCGGCACCAAGTACCAGCTGTGGGCGGTCCCGGTCTCGCTGCGCGCCCGCAAGAAGGCGGCCCGCCGGCAGCAGCGGGTGGCGCCCAGACGGTCTTGGTGTACGGCCCCCGACGAGTTCCCCAGGAGTCGGTCAGCGC
>NZ_JACBWZ010000228.1 GCF_013870595.1 Streptomyces sp. WELS2
GCCGTCACGGCGGTCCGCCGGCTCGCCCGGTGGGCCCTCGACGACCTGGGCCTGCACCGTCTGCGCCTGTGCCACTCCACGGCCAACCCCGCGTCCTGCCGGGTCGCGGAGCGCGCCGGTTTCCGCTACGAGGGCACCCAGCGCAGCGCCCTCCTGCACGCCGACGGCTGGCACGACCAGCACCTGCACGCGAGGGTGGCCGGGGACCCGGAGTAGCGGCCGCCGTACCGCCGTCAGCCCGCCTCCGGGGGATGGATCGCCCCGCCGGTGCGGCTGAGGGGCGCGCCGGTGCCGCCCCAGCGCAGTGCCACGATCTCCGCCGCCACCGACACCGCCACCTCCTGTGGTGTCCGGGCACCGAGGTCCAGGCCGATGGGGGAGCGCAGTCGGGCCAGTTCGGTGTCGCTGAGGCCGGACTCGACCAGGCGGCGCAGCCGGTCGTCGTGGGTGCGCCGGCTGCCCATCGCCCCGATGTACGCCGCCGGGCGCCGCAGCGCCTCCCGCAGCACCGGTACGTCGAACTTGGGGTCGTGGGTCAGGACGCAGATCACCGTCCGGGCGTCGGTGCGCGTGCCGCGCAGATACCGGTGCGGCCAGTCCACGACCACCTCCACGCCCTCGGGGAACCGGCGGGGCGTGGCGAACACGGGACGGGCGTCGCACACGGTCACCCGGTAGCCGAGGAAGTCCCCGATCCGGGCCACGGCGGCGGCGTAGTCGATGGCGCCGAACACCAGCATGCGCGGCGGCGGCGCGAAGGACTGCACGAACACGGTCACGGTGTCCTCGCGCCGCTCCCCGTGCGGTCCGTAGTGCCTGAGGCCCGTGACGCCGAGGGCGAGTCCGCCGCGCGCGTCGGCGGCGACGGCCGCGTCCAGCCCCCGGGTGCCGAGGCCGCCGGCGGCCGTTCGCGGCCACACCGCGAGGGTGGCGCCGCGTGGTGCCGGCCCGTCGACCACGGTGGCCACGGTGACCGGCTCGCCGGCGGCGACGGACGCGGCGACCGCACCGAATGCCGGGTCCCGCGCGGGGGTCACCTGCCGGACCAGCACGGTGATCTCGCCGCCGCAGGTCAGCCCGACGGCGAACGCGTCCTCGTCGCTGTACCCGAAGGTCTCCAGCCGGGCCGTACCGCTCTCGGCGGCCTCCTGGGCCAGCTCGAACACGGCGCCCTCCACACAGCCGCCGGACACACTGCCGACCACCTCGCCGTCCGGGCCCACCGCCATGGCGGCGCCGGGCCCGCGCGGCGCGCTGCGGCCGACCTCGACCACCGTGGCCAGCCCGAACGGCAACCGGGCGGCGTACCACCGGTCCAGCACCGCGAGAATCTCACGCATCGCCCGCTCCGTTCTCGTTGAACGTTCAGCCGTCGGGGTGCCTCGCGGCCGTTCCGCCGCACGACACCGTCTCAAGCACATGACACCTCGTGCCCGGGCTCAATCCGGGCACATCCCGCCGCACCGGCACGGACGGGCCGGCCGACAGCCGGCTTGCCGGAGGGTCACAAGCCGTTGACGTCCCCGGGGCTTCACCGGACCGTAGTGGACATGCCAAACATTCGGACGCGTCTGCTGGCTGTCCTGGTCGTCCTCGGCGGATCCCTGGTGACCGCGGGAGTCCCGCCCGCCACCGCCACCACCCCACATGGCTCCTCCCGGGCCATCCCGCCCGGCTCCCTCTGGTTCGACGGCGCCCCGCTGACCGTGCGCGGCGGCCGGTTCACCGACGGACAGGGCCGCGAGATCGTGCTGCGCGGCTACAACGTCTCGGGCGAGACCAAGCTGGCGGAGAACGGCGGCCTGCCCTTCGCCTCCGTCGCCGACGCCCGTGAGTCCGCGACCGCGCTGCGCGCCCTCGGCGGCGGCAACGCGGTCCGCTTCCTGCTCTCCTGGGCGTACGCCGAACCCGTGCGCGGCCGGGTGGACACCGCCTATCTGGCCGCCGCCACCGAGCAGATGCGCGCCTTCCTGGACGCGGGCATCCGGGTCTACCCCGACTTCCACCAGGACCTCCACTCCCGGCACCTGTTCGGCCCCGACAGCTGGTACACCGGCGACGGAGCCCCCAAGTGGGCCGTGGACGCCGGGAGTTACCCCAAGGAGTCGTGCGGGCTATGTCTCTTCTGGGGGCAGAACATCACCCAGAACGCGGCCGTGCGCGAGGCCCAGTACGACTTCTGGCACAACTCCCACGGTGTCCAGGACGCCTTCCTGGACACCGCCCAGACGACCATGGCCTACCTGGAACAGCACCTCGACGAGGGGGAGTTCGCGGGAATCACCGGCTTCGACCCGTACAATGAGCCCTATGCGGGCACCTATGACCTGGGGCAGACCTCCCGCACCTGGGAACGCGATCTGCTCTGGCCGTTCTACGAGAGGTTCCGCGCCCGCATGGACGCGGCCGGGTGGCAGGACAAGCCCGCCTTCGTCGAGCCGAACCTGTTCTGGAACGCCGGCATCTCCGCCCAGAAGCAGGAAGGCGGCCTGCTGGACGCGGGCACGCTCGGCCCGGGCTACGTGCTCAACACCCACTTCTACGACCAGAAGGCCATCTCCGGCGTCCTGATGTGGGGCAAGGCGGCCGACGGCCAGTATGCCGCCGACTTCGCCGCCGTCCGCGACCGCGCCTTTGCCGCCGGCGCCGCGGCCGTGGTCAGCGAGTTCGGCCACCCCCTGTCCGGCACGGTCGCCGACAAGGCGCCGACCGTGCTGAAGGCCATGTACCAGGCCCTGGACTCCCGCCTGAGCGGCGCGAGTTGGTGGAACCGGCCCAGCGCTTCCGGGCCGGTGCTGTCCGGCACCCAGTGGCAGTGGGACCTGTACAGCGGGCGGCACCATGAACTCATGAACGACAATCCCGGCAGAGTGCGCACCGCCGGGGACGCCTGGAACGACGAGGACCTGTCCGCGGTACGGCTCGACGACTCGGGGAACGCCGCCTTGCGCCAGGACGCCCGCCTCCTGGACCGTCTCTACCCGAGCGCCACGGCCGGCACCGCCCTCGCCTTCACCTACGAGGACCGCTCCCGCGACGGCTCCGCCACCCTCACCTGGAACCCGGTCCCGGCCGCCCTGCCGAACGTGGCGAAGCTGGTGGGAGCGGGCCGCTACGGGCTGCTCGTGTGGCGCTCCGGTGACGGCGGCGCGCCCACCGAACTGCACCTGCCGGCGTCCTTCCCGCCCGCCGCCACCACGGTCGTCTCCGACCTCGGAGCGGTGTACGGCCCGCCCGCCCACACCCTCGCCACCCCGGTCGCCGTGGCTCCGGAGCCGGGCGGCACCGGCAGCCGCCGGCTGCTGCTCACCGACGCCGACTCCGGTGTCCCGCACTTCGCCCTGGTCACCGACGGCGCCACGGCGCCCCCGGCGGACCTGCTCGCCGCGGCGCGGGCCGAGCTGGCCGGGTGGGTGGCGGCGCGCTTCCCGTGGACGCCGCTGTGGTCTCCGGGGTGAGTGGGGCACCCCGGAGACCACGGTCTGATGGCTCGTCGGCTACCGACGGGGCCGGTTCGTCAACTGGCGTCGGGCCCGGTCCAGTCGGCCCGGACATGGCCCAGCCGGACGCGTTGCGGGTGGTCGCCGACGGCGATCGACGCCACCTTCCGCCCGGTGGCGAAGTCGATCGCCGTCACCTGGTCGGCGCCGCTCTCGGAGACGACACAGTCCTTGCCGTCCCCGCTGACCGTCGCCCAGTACGGCTTGTCCGCCGGGACCAGCGGCCCCTCCTGGAGCGAGGCCCGGTCCACCACGGTCGCGTAGTCGTCCATGGTGCCCGCCACGCACAGCCTGGTGCCCGCGGGGTTCATCGAGATGCCGTGGTGGCGCGAGTCGTTGACCCAGGTCGTGCGGTCCTCGCTGGTCGCCGGGTTCCTCGGCAGCGTCTTCATCCGGGTGATCTTGTCGGTGGCGACGTCGTACTCGAGGAAGCCGTTGAAGAACGACACCTGGAAGTAGAGCTTGGACTCGTCGGGGGAGAACACGGCCGGGCGGACCGCGTCGGAGAAGTCCTTCAGCCCGAACGCGTCCAGCCGCTGCCGCATGTCGATGACCTCGACCTGCTTGAACGTCGTGGCGTCCACGACCGTGATGTGCCGGTCGCCCTTGGTCCAGTCCCAGCCCGGGCCGTCCAGGTCGGTGTTGACGTCACCGATGGACATGTTCCAGATGTACCGGCCGTCCTTGCTGAAGACGTTCTCGTGCGGCTTGTCGCCGGTCTTGAACGACCCCAGCTGCCGGCCGGTGGCGATGTCCAGCACATGCACCGTGTTCGCGGTCGACGCGGACACCGCCACCCGGGTGCCGTCCGGCGAGACCGCCATGTGGTCGGCGCGGTAACCGGCCACCGGGAACCGCCAGTCGACCTTCCCGCTGGACAGGTCGATGGAGACCACGTCCGCGAAGCTCGGCCGGGACACCACCACCGACCGGCCGTCCGGGGTGGAGTACATGTCGTCGGCGAACTGGTCGTGCCCCTCGCCCACGCTGTCGCGGATCGCCTGGAAGTAGATCCACTTGATCGGATCCGCGTTGATCTCCGCCATCCGCGCGTCCTTGTCCGGTACGACGCTGATCCGGCCGATCTTCGCGTAGTCGCCTGAGGAACGGATGACGTCGGCGGTGCCGTCCCAGTTGTTGCCGACGAACAGCACCTCCCGCAGGCCGTCGGCGGCGGCCGGACGCGCTGAGGCGGCGGCCGCCGGCCCGGCGACGGCCAGGGCGAGGGCGACGGCCACGGAGCACAGGTGCCTGGTTCTGGAGGCAGCCATGACGGCTCTCTTTCCTCGGGGAAGCGGGGGAAGCTGAGGGAAGCCGGAAGGAGTCCGGGGATCTGAACACGGCCGCATTCACAGTGAACTTACTGAAAAGTAAGGACCGGGTGGCCTTCTCGACAAGATGCGTGCACGACAAGATTGGACGACCGCGCACGACCACGGACGGCCGTGCGCGGTACGATGGAGGGGGACTTGTTGGGCGGCAGGCTCAGGGCGCCGACGGGACGCTACGGCGGCCGGTCCGCCGAGGAACGGCAGGCGGAGCGGCGCCGCCGCTTCCTCGACGCGGCGCTGCGGCTGTTCGGCGACACCCCCGGCTACCGCGGCACCACGGTCGCCGCCCTCAGCCAGGCCGCCGGCCTGTCCACCCGCCAGCTCTACGAGGAGTTCCGCACCCTGGAGGACGTCCTGGCCGCGCTGCACCTCCAGGTCAACGGCCGGGCCGAACAGGCCGTCCTGGACGCGCTCGCCGACGCGGACGGACTCCCGCCGGCCGAGCGCGCCACCGCCCTCTTCAGGGCCTACGCCCGCGACATCACCTGCGACCCGCGCCGCATCCGCGTCGCCTTCGTGGAGATCATCGGGGTCAGCCCCCGGCTGGAGGAGCAGCGCCTGGCCCGCCGTGCCCGCCGGGTCGACCTGATCCGCGCCGAGGCGGACGCGGCCGTGGCCCGCGGGGAGGCGGCGCCGCGCGACTACCGCCTGGCGGCCACGGCCTTCATCGGCAGCGTCAACGGGCTGCTGCACGACTGGACGGCCGGCTGGGTGGACGCCACGCTGGACGAGGTGGTGGACGAACTGGTCCGGCTGCTGCTGGGCATGCTCCGGCCCGAGGGCTGGCGCCCCGGAAGCCCCTGAGAGGGGGCCCGAGCAGGCCGGCGGGGGGCGCGGCCCGGCTCGGCGCGCGTGATCGGGCCGGAGCTGGTCTGCTGGGGGTGAAGGCCGTCGCCCCGAATCCCGGAGAGCGCCATGAGTACCTATCGCGTCGCCCAGGTGACCGAGCCCAACGGCACCTTCGAACTCGCCGAGCGGGAGATCCGGCCGCCGGGCCCCGGGCAGGTGCGGATCGCCGTGGAGGCGTGCGGGATCTGCCACAGCGACGCGCTGTTCGTCGGCGGCGCACTGCCGGGCGTGACCTTCCCGGAGGTCCCCGGGCACGAGATCGCCGGGCGGGTCGAGGAACTGGGCGAGGGCACCCGGGAGCGCGGCTGGAGCATCGGTGACCGGGTGGCCGTCGGCTGGTTCGGCGGCGCCTGCGGCCACTGTCCCTCCTGCCGCCGGGGCGACTTCATCGTCTGCGCCGCCCTGAAGGTCCCCGGCTGGGCCTACGACGGCGGCTTCGGCGAGCGCACGACGGTACCCGTCGACGCCCTGGCCCAGATCCCCGACGCCCTCTCGGCGGCCGACGCCGGGCCCCTGGCCTGCGCGGGCGTGACCACGTACAACGGGCTGCGGCGCGGTCCGGCCGAGCCGGGCGACCTGGTCGCGGTGCTCGGCCTCGGGGGCCTCGGCCACCTCGGCGTGCAGTACGCGGTGGCGATGGGCTTCGAGACCGTGGCGATCGCCCGGGGCGCCGAGAAGGCCGACTTCGCCAAGCGGCTGGGCGCCCACCACTACGTCGACAGCACGGCACCGACCCCGGTCGCCGAGGCGCTGGCCTCCCTCGGCGGGGCGAAGGCCGTCCTGGCCACCGCCGGCAGCTCCGAGGCCATCACCGCGACCGTGGACGGCCTGGCCCCGCGCGGCGAACTGACCGTCATCGGCGCCACGCCCGAACCGCTGGGCATCAGCCCGGTGCAGTTGATCATGAGCGGCCGGGTGGTCCGCGGGCACCCCTCCGGCACCGCGCGGGACATCGAGGACGCCATGGCCTTCAGCGCCCTGCACGGCATCCGTCCGATGACCGAGACGGTGCCGCTGGAACGGGCCGGGGAGGCGTACGACAGGATGCTGGCCGGCGCGGCACGCTTCCGCATGGTGCTGACCACCGGCTGACACGCGGAACGCCTGGCCCCGGGGCGCGGCACGGTGCTCGACCGGGATCCGGAATGGCCAGCTGCCGGTGTGCCGTCGGGTGCGGGGGTGCGGGGGTGCGGGGGTGCGGGCCACAGGTCCGGCTTGGCCGGTGGGCCGGTCGAGGACGGTGGGCCCGCGATCAGCCGGCCGTCCGGGCCAGCGCGGTCAGCACCGGCGCGGTGCCGTCCTCGCCGCGGATCCGGGCGCCCAGGGCCTCGGCGCGCCGTCGGTACGCGGGGTCCAGGGTGGCCCGTACCAGTGCCGTGGCCAGCGCGTCCACGGTCAGCCCGCGCAGCGGTACGACGGCCGGTGCGACCCCCAGCGCGACCAGCCGGGCGGACCAGAAACCGGCGTCGAACTGCACCGGCACCGGCACCGTCGGCACTCCGGCGCGCAGCCCCGCCGCCGTGGTGCCCGCGCCCGCGTGATGGACCACGGCGGCCATCCTCGGAAAGAGCAACGAGTGCGGCACCTCGCCGATGGTCAGCATGTCGTCCCCGTCGGCCGCGAGCCCGCCCCAGCCGCGCTGGACCACCCCGCGCAGCCCGGCCCGCCGCAGTGCCGCCACCACCCGCGCACTCAGCCGCCCGGCGTCCGGCACGGTCGCGCTGCCCAGCCCGACGAAGACCGGCGGCGGCCCCGCGTCGATGAACTCCTCCACCTCCTCGGGCAGTCGGCTCTCGGCGTCGTACGGCCACCAGTAGCCGCCCACCTCCAGGCCCGCCCGCCAGTCGGCGGGGCGGGGCACCACCAGGGGGCTGAAACCGTGGTGCACCGGCCAGCACCGCCGCTCCCGGGCCCGCCGGGCCGCGGTGGTGCCCAGCGGGGGCAGTCCGAGCCGCTCGCGCAGCGCCGGCACGGCACCGGAGAAGACGTGCTCCACGGCGAGGTTCACCCCCTGACCGGCGAGCCGGTTCACCGGCCCGCCCCAGGAGCCGCCGCCGAGCACCGGCGGGGCGAACTCCCGGGTGGCGGCGAGGGGTTGGAGATACACGCCCAGGCTCGGCAGTCGCAGCCCCTCGGCGATCGTGTGCCCGAGCGGGGCCAGCGAGGCGGACAGCAGCAGCACCTCGCCGTCCCGCGCCGCGTCCAGCAGGTCCTCGGTCATCCGTCCCACCAGGCGCCGCGCCAGCTCCACCACGCGCAGCAGCTTTCCGGCTCCGCTGGTGCTGTGGTGCAGACCCCGGCCGCGCGGCGACCGGAGTTCCGCCAGCGGATCCACCGGCAGCGCGCGGAACCGTACCCCCGATCCCGCCACCAGCGGTTCGAAACGGCCGTGGGTGACCAGCGTGACCTCGTGCCCGGCCAGCGCCAGCCGGTGCCCGAGCCCGGTGTAGGGGGCGGCGTCGCCCCGGGAACCCGCCGTCATGATCGCAACGCGCACGACGGCCAGTATGGCCGCTCCCGTGGCCGCCGCGCCCACGCGTCGGCGCGAATGT
>NZ_JACBWZ010000229.1 GCF_013870595.1 Streptomyces sp. WELS2
CGATGCGCCCCGACGCCGCGGCGGCTCCTTCCCGAGGCGGGGCGCCCCCTTTGACTCAGGGGGTCGCCTCCCGCCCCCCGGACGCCTGGGCGCCCGACCGGTAGGCCAACCGGTCCCTGGCGTAACGGCCCCGCTTCTCCAGCGGAACCTGGCCGTGCGCGGCGGCCAGCCCGAACGCCGGCATGTCACCGTAGACCGCCTCGTAGGACCCCTCCGGCACGATGTACGTCTCGTGCCAGATCCCCACCCGCCCCCGCAGCCTCCCGGCCCGCTCCAGGCGGTTGAGCCGTGCCCACGCCTTGTGGTGGAAGGCGTCCGGGGCCGTCGCGTAGGCGTACAGCTTCTCCTTCGACTCCCAGTACTGCACGACGTAGTACGTCCGCGGCGACGCCGTCAGCAGGACCTTGGCCAGCAGGCCGCGTGCGGAGTCCTTCTCCAGTTCCCGCAGCATGCGGAACATCCCCAGCATCACCGGCAGCCACGTCCGCACGGCCAGGAACCGGTTGACGCGCATCCCGATCAGCAGGACGACGACCTCGCCCCGCGCGTCGGCGGTGGTACGCGACACCATGACTTCCCCCTCATTGGTGAGCAGAGCTATCCAATGCCCAGTGTTTAGATAGTGCTGCTATCCAAGGAGGAGCGCAAGGGAATGCGGCTTGCCGAGCTGAGCAGACACAGCGGTGTGTCCACCGCGACGATCAAGTACTACCTGCGCGAAGGGCTGTTGCCGCCCGGCCGCCAGATCAACGCCACGACGGCCGAGTACGGCGAGGAGCACCTGCGCCGGCTGCGCCTGGTGCGGGCGATGATCCAGGTGGGCCGGCTGCCGGTGTCGACCGTGCGCGAGGTGCTGAGGCACGTGGACGACGACTCCCTGGGCCGCTCCATCCGGCTGGGCGCGGCCCTGTGGGCGCTGCCGCAGGTGCCGGAGCCGGAGGAGGACGACGAGTACGTCCGGGCCGCGCACCGGGAGGTCGCCGCACTCCTGGACCGGCTGGGCTGGCAGAACGCCAAGCTGCTCGCGACCATCTCCCCCGCCTACCGCTCGCTGGTGGTGGCGGTGGCCGCGTTCCACCGTCTCGGCTACGACTGGGGGGCGGAACGGCTCGCGCCGTACGCCGAGTTGATGCACCGCACGGCCGTCCTGGACCTGGACAACCTGGAGGCCGAGCCCTCGGAGGCGGAGCGGATCGAGTCCGCGGTCCTCGGGGCGATCCTCAAGGAGCCGCTGCTCCAGGCCCTGCACCGGCTGGCCCAGGAGGAGGAGACGGCCCGGCGGTACGGCTTCGGGTGAGTCGGCGGCCGGAGATGCGGCGAAGGCCCCCCACCGAGGTGGAGGGCCTTCCCTGTGCGTACCCCCGACCGGATTCGAACCGGCGCTACCGCCTTGAGAGGGCGGCGTGCTAGGCCGCTACACAACGGGGGCGAGGATCTTGCGTTTCCGCAGATCCGAGCTGGTCTACCTGGACTCGAACCAAGACTAACTGAACCAGAATCAGTCGTGCTGCCAATTACACCATAGACCAATGATGGTTTAGACCAGTCAGTACCCCCGACCGGATTCGAACCGGCGCTACCGCCTTGAGAGGGCGGCGTGCTAGGCCGCTACACAACGGGGGCCCTAGCGATCCCGACAAGATCGAGATCAGTACCCCCGACCGGATTCGAACCGGCGCTACTGCCTTGAGAGGGCAGCGTGCTAGGCCGCTACACAACGGGGGCTTTGCAGATAAGCTCTGCGAGCTGGCCTACCTGGACTCGAACCAAGACTAACTGAACCAGAATCAGTCGTGCTGCCAATTACACCATAGGCCACTGGAACTCAAGCCCCTGTGGGGGGTTCTCGTTCTAGCTTGCTCCTCGGGGCTTCGGCCTTTCGGCCCGCGCCCCTCGGCGCAGAAAGAACATTACCCGAAGGTGGACGGGGCTCCAAAACGGGTATCGGCGCGGACGACCGCGGGGAGTTCGGCGAGGGTCGGGATCCGGTGCGCGACGGGCTGTCCGGCGGGCCGTACGAGGGCGGTTCCCCGGTCGATCCACACGGACAGCAGCCCGGCCTCGGCGGCGCCCCGGCCGTCGATCTCCGGGTGGTCGCCGACGTAGGCCACCTCGTGCGGGGGCAGCCCCAGCGCCTCGCAGGCCGCGTGGAAGGCGCCGGCGTCCGGCTTGGAGACGCCCAGCTCGGCGGCGCACAGGACGGTTTCGAAGCGGTCGAGGAGGCCGAGGGTGCGCAGCTTGTGCTCCTGGACGGTGAGGCTGGAGTTGGAGAGCACCGCGTGCCGGTAGCCGGCCGCGAGGGCGTCCAGGGCGGGCAGGACGTCCGGGAACAGGCGCCAGGCGGCCTCGTAGTGGGCCAGATAGCGCTCGAACCAGGCGTCGGCCTCGGCGTCGGCCAGGTCCCGGCCCAGGAAGACGCGGGTGCGGTCGCGACGCTGTGTGACGAAGTCCACCTCGCCGGCGGAGAACCGGGCCCACTGGGCGTCGGTGATCTCCCGCCAGCGCGGCAGGGCCCGCTCCACGCCGCCGAACGCCTCGAGCAGCCCCTCGGCCAGCAGATGGGCCCGCATGCCCTCCTGGTCCGCGCTCGTGTAGTCGAAGAGGGTGTCGTCCACGTCCCAGACGACGGCTCTGATCGTCATACGGCCGACGGTACCGCCGGGCTCCGGCCCGTTCCGGGAAACGGACGATCCGGCCGGTCGTCGAGTGGCGGCGGACGGTGACAGGGGCGTACGCGTGAGGGGCGGCGCCCGGAAGGTCCGGGTGCCGCCCCTCGGGCGTGCGCGGTGCCGTTACGCGGCGAGCCTGGCCAGGGCCGCGTCGATCCTGGCCAGCGTCTTCTCCTTGCCCAGGATCTCCAGGGACTCGAAGAGGGGCAGGCCGACGGTGCGGCCGGTGACGGCCACCCGGACCGGGGCCTGGGCCTTGCCGAGCTTGAGGCCGTGCGCCTCGCCGGCGGCCAGGACGGCCTCCTTCAGGGACTCCGCCGACGTCCAGTCCGCCGCCTCGAGCTTCTCCCGGGCGGTGCGCAGGAGCGCGTCGGAGCCCTCCTTCATCGCCTTGGCCCACGACGCCTCGTCCTCAGCCGGCTCCGGCAGGAACAGGAAGTCGACGTTGGCGGTGATCTCCGACAGGACCTTCAGGCGGGTCTGGGCGTGCGGGGCGACCGCCTGCCACTTGGCCTCGTCGAAGTCCTCCGGCGCCCACGGCGCGAACGGGGCCCTCAGCCACGGCCGGCAGCGCTCGGTGAACTCCTTCACATCCAGCATGCGGATGTGGTCGCCGTTGATCGCCTCGCACTTCTTCAGGTCGAAGCGGGCCGGGTTGGGGTTCACATCGGCGATGTCGAAGGCCCGGACCATCTCCTCGATCGTGAAGATGTCCTGGTCCGCGGAGAGCGACCAGCCCAGCAGGGAGAGGTAGTTGAGCAGGCCCTCGGGCAGGAAGCCCTGCTCGCGGTAGAGGTTCAGCGACGACTGCGGGTCGCGCTTGGACAGCTTCTTGTTGCCCTCGCCCATCACGTACGGCAGGTGGCCGAACTCCGGGACGCGCTTGGCGATGCCCAGCTCGATCAGCGCCTTGTACAGCGCGATCTGGCGCGGGGTGGAGGACAGCAGGTCCTCGCCGCGCAGCACGTGGGTGATCTCCATCAGCGCGTCGTCGACCGGGTTGACCAGCGTGTACAGCGGGGCGCCGTTGGCGCGGACGATGCCGTAGTCGGGCACGTTCTCCGGGGTGAAGGTCAGCTCGCCGCGGACCAGGTCGGTGAACGTGATCGTCTCGTCCGGCATCCGGAAGCGGACGATGGGCTCGCGGCCCTGCGCCTTGAACTGCTCGACCTGCTCGGCGCTCAGGTCCCGGCAGTGACCGTCGTAGCCGGAGGGCTTCCCCGCGGCGCGGGCGGCCTCGCGGCGGGTGTCCAGCTCCTCCTGGGAGCAGTAGCAGTGGTAGGCGTGGCCGCCGTCCAGGAGCTTGCGGGCGACGTCCTGGTAGATGTCCATCCGCTGCGACTGGCGGTACGGCGCGTGCGGGCCGCCGACCTCGGGGCCCTCGTCCCAGTCGAAGCCGAGCCAGCGCATCGCGTCGAGGAGCTGGTTGTAGGACTCCTCGGAGTCGCGGGCCGCGTCGGTGTCCTCGATGCGGAAGACCAGGGTGCCCTGGTGGTGACGGGCGAAGGCCCAGTTGAACAGGGCGGTGCGCACCAGGCCCACGTGCGGGTTACCGGTGGGCGAGGGGCAGAAACGGACGCGTACGGGTGCGCTAGCCACGCTTGACAACCTTGTTGGTGAGAGTGCCGATGCCTTCGATGGTGACGGCGACCTCGTCGCCGACGTTCAGGGGGCCGACCCCCGCGGGGGTTCCGGTCAGGATGACGTCGCCGGGGAGCAGCGTCATGGCCTCCGAGATGTTGACGACCAGGTCCTCGATCGGGTGGATCATCTCGCTCGTGCGGCCCAGCTGGCGCTGTTCGCCGTTGACGGTGAGCTGGATGGTCAGGTCGTTCGCGCGGGCGAGGTCCAGGTCCGTCTCCACCCAGGGACCGAGCGGGCAGGAGCTGTCGAAGCCCTTGGCCCGGGCCCACTGCTTCTCGCGTCGCTGCACGTCACGGGCGGTGACGTCGATGGCGCAGGTGTAGCCGAGGATGACGTCCTTGACGCGGTCGCGCGGGACCTCGCGGCACATGCGGCCGATGACGACGGCCAGCTCGGCCTCGTGGTGCAGTTCCCGGGTGAACGACGGGTACCGGATCTCGTCGCCGGGGCCGATCACCGAGGTGGACGGCTTGAAGAAGGCGAACGGCTCCTCGGGCACCTCGTTGTCCAGCTCGTGGGCGTGCTCGGCGTAGTTGCGGCCGAATGCCACGACCTTGTTGGGGAGCACCGGCGGGAGCAGCCTGACCTTGCTGAGCGGCACCTTCGTCCCGGACAGCTCGACGTCCGCGAACGGGATGCCCTTGATGATGTCGAGGACGAGTTCGTCCTGCTTGTCGCCCTCGACCGCGCCGAAGGCTACGTTCCCGTCGATGGAGAACCTGGCGATGCGCACGGGATGCTCGCGCCCCTCACTGAGAACCGGCGTATTGACGCCCCAGGTTATCGGAGCTATAGGACGCTCACCGCTGCTGGGGGTGTCGCCGCAGGTCAGAGGCGGGTCACCGGGCTGTGGGGGCCGGGCCGCGCCCTTATTCAGGCGTACGGGCGCCCGCTGGCGTACATACGAGCGCGGCCGGAGGGATCGTCGTGTGATCCCTCCGGCCGCGCCCGGTGAAGCCGTCGGTCACTCGCCCGCCGGGGCTCCCGAGCCCACCGGCACGTCCATGAGGACGGTGCGCCGGGGGTTGGCGGTCTGGGCGGGGAGGTCGACGGGGTGCTCCGGCAGCTCGGGCGTGTGCAGCTCGCCGGCGTCCTTCAGGTGCGCCAGGGTCGTGCGTCGCGGGTTGGCTATCTTGCGGAACATCATCGTCGTCTTCACCGTTGTCGTCCTGTGCCCTCTGGTGGAGTGGGTTGGCAGAGTCGCCCGTCCTGTAAAGCGTCAGGCTAAACATCCGATTCCCCGACGAAGTCGCCAACTGTCCCCGGGAAGCGTGTGAGTTTGCTCACCAACTCGTGGGCAAACCGGTCAATTCCGGCCGTCAACCGGTCCTAATGAAACGGACATTGGCGCCCTGAAGCCACCATTCCGCTCCTGATCATGTCGACTGGGACACCTGGCACCGACCGGCGACTCGCCGAACTATGCCCGTTTTCGACCGAATATGACTCCACGGCTGGTAACCCACCACTCACAGGTTGTCACGGAGGTCACAGCTCGGCCCGCCGCCCTTGTTGGAGATCCTGCACTGTGCTGGAATTCCACGGACCGCCGCGGGATCGAGCCGGCGCACAGGGGGCGCGACACAGCGCCGAGTGGCGGCGAGACAGGGGGAAGCCAGCGCCGGTCACTCAAGACCACCCGGGGGGCGTATTCAGGGCGCTCCCCACAACGCCGACACCGTGTCCCTCCGTTCACGCGGAGGGGCGCCTGGTCCAGAGGTTGCGACGCTAGTGCAGGGACGTTTCAAGAGGGATGGCAGCGCTTCGGCGGAGCCGGAGCCGCACGGCGGGACCGACCGCGGTTCGACGCCCCAGCACGCCCAGGGTCCGAACCCGGCCCCGGCCAAGGACGGCGGCGGACGCCCCGGCGCCCCCGCCCTCTCGGCCCCCGCGAAGACCGCTCCCTCCGGCGCCCCCACGCCGACCGTGAAGCCCGCCCCGGGCGGCTCCGTCGGCTCCGGTTCCCGGCTGCACCTGCGCAACTGGCGCATCTCCACCCGCCTGGTCTCGCTGCTCGCGCTCCCCGTGGTGGCGGCCACCTCGCTGGGCGCCCTGCGCATCAACGAGAACCTCAACGACATCCAGCAGCTCGACAACATGAAGCTGCTGACGGAGATGACCAAGCAGGCCACCGAGCTGGCCGCGGCGCTCCAGGAGGAGCGCGACCAGTCCGCCGGCCCGCTGGCGCGCGGCGGTCTGAACTCGAGCGACTACCAGATCAAGGCCTACCAGCAGAAGACCGACCGGGCCCGCGACGACTTCCTGGACGACTCCGAGAAGATCGACGCGGCGAGCAAGGACGGCAAGCTCCAGGGCGTGCGCGACGCGCTCGTCGGCCTCGCCAACCAGCTGGACGACCTGGCCAAGATCCGCCAGAAGGCGTACGGGTCGAAGCAGAACGCCTCCCAGACGGTCGAGTCGTACCACCGGCTCATCACCCAGCTGATCGGCCTCTCCCAGGACATGGCCGAGGCGTCCAGCAACCCGGAGATGATCTCCCGTACCCGCGCCCTGGCGGCCTTCTCCACTGCCAAGGAGTACGCCTCCGTACAGCGCGCCATGATCGCCGCCGCGCTGCCGGCGACCCCCGCCACCAAGGGCGACCTCTCCGAGAACGACCGCCTCTACGGCCAGTCGGCCTACGAGAGCGAGAACTCCGAGCTGGCGATCTTCCGGAAGATCTACGCCGACCAGAACGCCGAGGAGCTGCTGAAGCCGATCGACGAGGGCAACCCGACGATCGAGGCGGCCGACACCTACGCCAAGCGCTCCTTCGAGTCCCCCGACGGCCTCCAGCAGCTGCCCTCGCGCTCCTACAAGGACTGGGTGGACGACAGCTCGACCAAGATCGAGCAGATGAAGAAGATCGAGCACACGCTCCTGGAGGAGATGGAGCAGAAGGCCCGCGAGCTGAAGAGCGCCACCCAGCGTGACGCCATCATCTCCGGTGCGCTGATCCTGCTCGTGCTCGGTGTCTCGCTGGTCGGCGCGTTCGTCGTGGCCCGCTCCATGATCCGCTCGCTGCGCCGGCTGCAGGAGACCGCGACCAAGGTCGCCCAGGACCGCCTGCCCGAGCTGGTCAAGCAGCTCTCCGAGTCCGACCCGCAGGACGTGGACACCTCCGTGGAGTCGGTCGGTGTGCACTCCCGGGACGAGATCGGCCAGGTGGCCGCGGCCTTCGACGACGTGCACCGCGAGGCGGTCCGCCTCGCCGCCGAGCAGGCCCTGCTGCGGGGCAACGTCAACGCGATGTTCACCAACCTCTCGCGCCGCTCCCAGGGTCTGATCCAGCGCCAGCTGTCGCTGATCTCCGAGCTGGAGTCCCGCGAGGCCGACCCGGACCAGCTGTCCTCGCTGTTCAAGCTGGACCACCTCGCCACCCGCATGCGCCGTAACGGCGAGAACCTCCTCGTGCTCGCCGGTGAGGAGCCCGGCCGTCGCTGGACCCGCCCGGTCCCGCTGGTCGACGTGCTGCGTGCCGCCGCGTCCGAGGTGGAGCAGTACGAGCGCATCGAGCTGGCCGCCGTGCCCACCACGCAGGTCGCCGGCCGGGTCGTCAACGACCTCGTGCACCTGCTCGCCGAGCTGCTGGAGAACGCGACCTCGTTCTCCTCGCCGCAGACCAAGGTCAAGGTCACCGGTCACGCGCTGCCCGACGGCCGCGTCCTGATCGAGATCCACGACACCGGTATCGGCCTGTCCCCCGAGGACCTCGCGGCGATCAACGAGCGGCTCGCCTCGCCGCCCACCGTGGACGTGTCGGTGTCCCGCCGCATGGGTCTGTTCGTGGTCGGCCGGCTCTCGCAGCGGCACGGCATCCGCATCCAGCTGCGCCCGTCCGACTCCGGCGGTACGACCGCGCTGGTCATGCTGCCGGTGGACGTCGCCCAGGGCGACCGCAAGCCG
>NZ_JACBWZ010000023.1 GCF_013870595.1 Streptomyces sp. WELS2
GCAGTGAACACAGAAGTGCATGGCCCCCCGCTCTCCGTCTACAGGCCGCGGACGGCTTCCTCGATGGTCACCGCGAGCGAGGCCAGCGCGGTGAACCCGGGCACGGCCTCCACCAGCGCCTTCGCGACCCGGCGCAGCTTGCCCGTACGGGGCTCGGGCGCGGCCAGCTCCTCGCGCGCGTCCTCGGCGAACTCCGCGAGGTCCTCCCGCTCCGGGTGGTCCGAGCGGCGCAGCTCCTCGACGAACCGGGCCAGCAGGTCGCTGATCTCCTGCGGGGTCGGCGGGCGGCCCCCGGCCCGCTCCGGCTCCTCCTCCATGACCCGGAAGTCGACGCGGGCGTTGCTGCCGCTCGCCACCACCGTGTTCCTCACCTGGGCGTTCCCCGTCGCGATGACGCCGTCGTTGCTGCGTTGGTGCATGCCGGTCCCCGTTCGTCCGTTGCGTGTGCGGTGGCTGTCAGTCGGTGTTGGGCCGCGGGATCCTCTTGAGGATGGCCGAGATGCGGGACTTGTCGCCCGAGGCGACCGCGCTCGACTCCACCTTGGCGCCCGCGGTGGCGATGATGCCGTTGTTGATGATGGTTTCCTGACGCCTGATCAGGTCACCCGCGTCGATGTCGTGTTCCACGGCGAACTCCACCAGGGCGTCCAGGATCCGCCGTTCGACGGTCTTGAGGACCATGCCGGAGTCGACCTTCTGGAAGTAGCGTTGGTGGTCCGTGGCGGAGGCGAGCTGCCGTACGCTCTTGCGCGCCCCGTAGTCGAACACCCCGAGCCGGGTGATCTGCCGGTGCTGCTTCTTCAGCCGCTTGCGCATCCCGAAGTCCGGGAAGAAGCCGGTGACCGCGCGGGCCGGCGAGGCGATCATCACGAACGGGGTGCTGACGAGGTTCTGCAGCGCCATCGAGAGGAACTCGCGCGGGGTGGGAGCCGGCATCAGGGAGTCGATGGTCCGGTAGCGGTCCAGCAGCGGGCACAGCACGGTGGGCAGGGCCTCCACGAACAGGTTGGAGTCCGAGCGCACCAGCCGCAGGAACACCGAGGTCACCAGCTCCCCGCCCCAGCCCGAGGAGTGGGTGACCAGATAGGCGCGGGCGGTCTCCTCCGGGCTCCGCTTCAGCGCGTCCAGCCGGTCGGCGCCGATCCGCGCCACCGGGCGGCCGAGCGGGTCCGGCAGGAAGCGGGTGTCGCCCAGCAGCGCCGAGCCCTCCACGAACACCCGCTCCTCCAGCTCCAGGCAGGGCAGCGCCAGCTCGCCGACCCGCCGGGCGATGTGGGCGTACAGGTCCGCGACGTCGAAGTCCCGCGGCCGTACGCCCTCCCGTCCGGAGGCGGTCACGTCGAAGGTCAGCGACCAGGAGTCCAGTTCCTGGCCGTATCCGGTGAACGGCGAGAAACCGCTGTAGACGGTGAGGTTGCCGCGCGCGTACTCGTCGATCTGGCGCAGCCGGCGGGCGGCGGACTCGTTGGGCGGCGGCGGTGCCTGCGCCGGGTCGAACCGGTCGGGCCGCAGCCGCTGGAGGCGCTCGCCGTACTGGGTGGACAGGGCGAAGACCAGCGTGGTCAGCCAGCCGGCCAGCAGCATGAGGAACACGGCGAGGCCACTGTGGATCACCAGCAGCCCGAGCAGCAGCACCAGCGACTCGACGGCCAGCAGCAGGTCCCTGGCGTGCCGGCGCGCGTTGGCCTCGTAGGCGTAGCGCAGGACCACGGGTACGTCGCACCCCGGGGCCGGGGCCACGCCGAGGTGCGGTTCGGCGGCGACGTCCCTGATCAGGGAGTCGGCGTACTGCCGGTCCAGGAAGACGGCCGCGCACATGTACCGGGTCAGGTCCCGGCCGCCGGTCCAGCGGGGTACGGCGAGGCGGGGCGCCGGGTGGTCCGTGTCCGGGTGCCCGGCGTCGGTCAGCGTGGCCCCGCACGCGCCGCAGAAGGCCGCCCCGGGCACGGTGGCGGTGGAACAGTCGGCGCAGACGGCCGGTGGCTGGCTCATTGTCTCTCCCCCGAGTGTGAGACGGCCCACACTGTCAAGTGCACCACTGAGCCGGGAAGGGGGGAGCCCTCGCGCCGAATTCGACGCCACTCCGTTACAACTTCCGCACCTGACGGGGAAGTTGAGGCCAAGGCTTTGCGTGCCGGAGCCGCCGGGAGCCTTCCGGCCGGAAAAGGGGACAGCCCGCCGACGGGGGGAAGATCGACGGGCCGTCCGGTGGTGCCGCGGTGGACTAGTGGACGGAGTGCTCCTCCGCCGGGAAGGCGCCGCCGACCACGTCCTCGGCGAACGCCTTGGCCGCGCCGGTCATCACCTCGCGCAGGTCCGCGTACTTCTTCACGAACTTCGGCACCCGGCCGGAGGTCAGGCCGAGCATGTCGGTCCACACCAGCACCTGCGCGTCCGTCTCCGCACCGGCGCCGATGCCGACCGTCGGGATGTGCAGCACCCGTGTGACCTCGGCCGCCAGCTCGGCCGGCACCAGCTCCAGCACCACCGCGAACGCGCCCGCGTCCTGCACGGACTTCGCGTCGCGCAGCAGTTGCTGGGCCGCCTCCTCGCCACGGCCCTGTACGCGGTAGCCCATCGCGTTCACGGACTGCGGGGTCAGCCCGATGTGCGCCATGACCGGGATGCCGGACTCCACCAGCAGCCGGATCTGCTCGTGCGAGCGCTCGCCGCCCTCCAGCTTGACCGCGCCGACCCCGGCCTCCTTCACCAGCCGGGTCGCCGAGCGCAGCGCCTGCACCGGGCCCTCCTGGTACGAGCCGAAGGGGAGGTCGCCGACGATGAGGGCGCGCTGCGTGCCGCGCACCACGGCGGCCGACAGCATGGTCATCTCGTCGAGGGTGACGGGCACGGTGGTCTCGTACCCGAGGTGGCAGTTGCCCGCCGAGTCGCCGACCAGGATCACCGGGATCCCGGCCTCGTCGAACACGGACGCGGTCATCGCGTCGTAGGCGGTGAGCATGGGCCACTTCTCGCCCCGCTCCTTGGCGAGGGCGATGTCGCGGACGGTGATGCGGCGGGTGCCCTTCCCCCCGTACAGCGCCTTGCTGCCGTCGGAGGGCTTCGTCTGGGCAGCCGAAAGCTGCGTCATTGCAACGGCTCCTTACGTCATCTCGAGGCGCCCTGACGGCGTCCCCGGATCCCCTCCATGGTGGCACCTCGTGCCGGCCGGGGCCAGAGGGGGCCCGGTCGTCCCGCGCGCCACGGCCCGCGCCGCTTCGAACCGCGTTCCCGCGTAAGGCCTTGGTAAAGAAAATAGAATACGAGACCGTTCCGTATCGTAAAGATCGTAGGCTCGGACGCATGACAAGTCCCGTCCCCGCCTCCCGAATACCGGAGGCCGTGCACCGGCGCCGCTGGGCCATCCTCGGCGTGCTGATGCTCGCCCTGCTGATCGTCGTCCTCGACAACTCGATCCTGAACGTCGCCATCAAGACCATCGCGACCCCGGCGCCGACCGGTCTCGGCGCCACCCAGAGCGAGATCGAGTGGGCGATCAACTCCTACACCCTCGTCTTCGCCGGTCTGCTGTTCACCGCCGGACTCATCGGCGACCGGCTCGGCCGCAAGAAGGTGCTGCTCGGCGGCACCCTGGTGTTCGGCATCGGCTCCGCGCTCGCCGCCGAGTCCGGCTCGCCGAACCAGCTGATCGCCTACCGCGCGGTGATGGCCCTGGGCGCCGCCTTCGTGATGCCCGCCACCCTGGCCGTCCTGATGAACGTCTTCGAGCGGCACGAGCAGCCCAAGGCCATCGGCATCTGGGCCGGCGGCGTCGGCCTCGCCATCGCCATCGGCCCGATCACCGGCGGCGCGCTGCTCGGCCACTTCTGGTGGGGCTCGGTCTTCCTGATCAACGTGCCCATCGTGGTCGTCGCGCTGATCCTGATGGCCTGGCTGGTGCCCGACTCCCGCGACCCGAAGCCGGGCCGCCTCGACCCCATCGGCGTCGTCCTGTCCGTCGTCGGCCTCGTCCTGCTGGTCTACGGCATCATCAAGGGCGGCGAGCTGGCCGACTTCACCGACCCCAAGGTGCTCGCGACCACCATCGGCGGCGTCGTCGTCCTGGCCGTCTTCGTCATCTTCGAGAAGCGCAGCGACCATCCCTCGCTGGATGTCACCTACTTCAGGAACAAGGTCTTCTCGGCCGCCATGAGCGCCATCGCGCTGGTCTTCTTCGCGCTGATGGGCGTCACGTTCTTCGGCGTCTTCTACACCCAGAGCGTGCGCGGCTACTCGGCGCTGGAGTCCGGCCTGCTGATGCTGCCGCTCGCCGTCGCCCAGCTGATCTTCGCGCCGCGCGCCCGGCTGCTGGTCGACCGCTTCGGCAACCGGGCCACCACCACCGGCGGCCTGCTGCTGATCGCCGCGACGCTGGCCGCGTTCGCCGGCTTCGAGGCGGACACCCCGATCTGGCTGCTGGAGGTCGTCTTCTTCCTGATGGGCACCGGCATGGCGCACATCATGACCCCGACCTCGGTCGTCATCATGCAGGCGCTGCCCCGGGAGAAGGCCGGCTCCGCCTCCGCGCTGAGCAACACCTTCCGCCAGGTCGGCGGCGCCCTCGGCATCGCCGTCCTCGGCTCGGTCCTCGCCACCTCCTACCGCAACGGCATCGAGGGCAAGCTCGGCGCGCTGCCGCCGAACCTGCGCGACACCGCCGCGGAGTCCATCGAGGCCACCCTGGGCATCGCCGAGAAGCTCGGCCCGCGGGGCGAGGCCCTGGTCACCCCGGCCAACGACGCGTTCCTGCACGCCATGCACGTCACCGCGCTGTGCGGCACGGGCGTGGCGCTGGTCGGCGCCGTGGTGACGGCCCTGTTCCTGCCGGGCCGGACGCCCGCCGCGCCGCAGGGCGAGAAGGAACAGGAGATGGTCGCCGCGATGGAGTGAGGTCCGGGCGCGGCGGCAGGGGCGCGCGGGACACCACGGAGTCCGGGCGCGCTCCCACGGGACGCCCAGGACACCGGGGTCCGGGCGCGCTGCCACGGGAACGCGCGGGACACCGGGTCCTGGCGCCGGCGGGACACGACGGGGGAACCGGACCGGGTACGGCACCACGGCGGACGCCGGGGCCGGGCGCGGTTCGACCGGGGGAGGAGGCCGCTGCGGGACAATCACCGCAGCACACCGAGAGGACGGAACGACGTGAGCCTTGCCGGCAGCCGGCCGCGACCGGACGCACCAGTGCGGGGCCGCCCGCGCAGCGAAGCCGCGGAGCGCGCCATCCTGGAAGGGGTGATGAAGCTCCTGGAGGAGGGCGTGCCCCTCGCGGAGCTGTCCATCGAGCGGATCGCCCGCACCGCCGGGGTCGGCAAGGCCACCATCTACCGCCGCTGGAGCGGCAAGGAGGAACTGTTCGTCGAGGTGGTCCGCGCGGCCGAGCCACCCGAGCCGGAACTCCCCGGCACCTCCATGCGCGACGATCTCCTCGCCCTGCTGGAGAACCTGCGCCAGCGCGGACTGGCCAGCCGCTCCTCGCTCCTGCTGCACAACGTGCACGTCCAGATGAAGACCAACCCGAGGATCTGGGCCGCGTACCACGAGAACGTGATAGAGCCCCGGCGCCGGCTCGTCCTGGACGTGCTGCGCCGCGGGCAGCGCAACGGCGAACTGCGCGCGGACGTCGACGTGGACCTGGCGAACGACCTGTTCGTCGGGCCGATCCTGGTCCGCTCCGTCATGCGCCCCGAGGCCGATCTGGGCGAGGACCTCGCGGAACAGGTCGTCGACTCGGTCCTGGCCGGCCTACGACCCGTCAGCTCCACAGCCTCGTAGCACTCGTGTGCGCGTTTCGTCACAGACTCCGCCCGTCCGGGGCCCGACCGGAACTCCCGCCACCGCATCGCACGTCCTCGTCTTCCGTACGGCCGTCATGGGACGGCGGAACGGAGCCGATCATCCCCTAGGGTCGGGACTACGGGGGATGAACGGTGTGCACGGCAGGCAGTGAGGCAGACGGTATGGCGCAGCAGGCGTACATGACGGAGACGGCGGACGGCGGCTCGGGGCCCGAGCGACCGGGGTCCCGGCTCCGACGCCTGGCACACCGGCTGTTCACCGGCTGGCGGGGCGACCCGCGCGTCTGGCGCCGCGGCGCCGTGCTCACCGCGCTGGCCCTGCTGCTCGCCCTGGTGATGCTGGTGCACTCCCGCATCCCCAACACGGTGGGCAACCTCGGCAGCCTCACCGAGACCTTCCTGCCCTGGCTGGGCCTGGCCATCCCGGTGCTGCTGGTGCTCGGCGTGGTGCGCAAGTCGGCGATCGCGCTCATCGCCGTACTGCTGCCGGCGATCGTGTGGCTGAACCTCTTCGGCGGGCTGCTGACCGACAAGACGGGCGGCGGCGGCGATCTCATGGTGGCCACCCACAACGTCAACGCCGACAACCCCGACCCGGCCGCCACCGCCACCGGCGTGGCCGCGTCCGGCGCCGACGTACTGGCCCTGGAGGAGCTGCCCGCCTCCGCCGTCCCCGTCTACGAGAAGGCGCTGGAGCCGACGTACAAGCACCACGCGGTGGTCGGCACGGTCGGGCTGTGGAGCAAGTACCCGATGACCGACGTGCGCGCCGTCGACATCAAGCTCGGCTGGAAGCGGGCGATGCGCGCCACCCTGGCGACCCCCGAGGGCCCGGTCGCGGTCTACGTCGCCCACCTGCCGTCCGTCCGGGTGAAGATCGAGGCCGGGTTCACCGCGCGGCAGCGGGACAAGAGCGCCGACGCGCTCGGCGAGGCCATCGCCGACGAGCCCCTGCGCCGGGTGGTGCTGCTGGGCGACCTGAACGGCACCATGAACGACCGCTCGCTGAACGCCGTCACCTCCCAGCTGCGCTCCACGCAGGGCGCGGCGGGCAGCGGCTTCGGCTTCAGCTGGCCGGCGTCGTTCCCGATGGCCCGCATCGACCAGATCATGGTCCGGGGCGCGGAGCCGGAGAGCAGCTGGACGCTGCCGCGCACCGACAGCGACCACTTGCCGGTGGCGGCCCGTGTGAAGCTGGACACAGGCTCGTAACCCGCTGGAATACCGACCCTGAGAGCGTTTGTTCGGCACGGGAACATACTGCGAGACTTTCCGTCCCCCCACTTCCGCTCTGAAAGGTCCCTCATGCCCCTGGCCCTGCTCGCCCTAGCCGTGGGCGCCTTCGGCATCGGTACGACCGAGTTCGTGATGATGGGCCTGCTGCCCGACGTCGCGGACGACCTGCACATCTCGATCCCCAGCGCCGGGCACCTGGTCTCGGCGTACGCGCTGGGCGTGGTCATCGGCGCCCCGCTGCTGGCCGCGCTCACCGCCCGCATGTCCCGCCGTACGGTGCTGATCGCGCTGATGGCCCTGTTCGTGGCGGGCAACGCGCTGTCGGCGTTCGCCCCCGGCAACGCCTCCCTGCTGGCCGCCCGCTTCCTCAGCGGCCTGCCGCACGGCGCCTTCTTCGGCGTGGGCGCGGTGGTCGCCACGGCGATGGTCCCGCCGGAGCGCAAGGCCCGCTCGGTGTCCCTGATGTTCCTCGGCCTGACCGTCGCCAACATCGCGGGCGTCCCCGCCGCGACGCTCATGGGCCAGCACCTGGGCTGGCGTGCGACGTTCCTCGCGGTGAGCGCGATCGGTGTGGCGGCGATAGCGTCGCTGGCGCTGCTGATCCCCCGCGACCACGCGCCCGCTCCCACGGCGGGCCTGCGCGGCGAACTGGCGGCCCTGCGTTCCCTTCCCGTCTGGCTGGCCCTCGGTACGACCGTGGCGGGCTTCGGCGCGCTGTTCGCGGCGTACAGCTATGTCACCCCCATGCTGACGGACGCGGCGGGCTACGCGGAGACCAGCGTGACCCTGCTGCTGGCCCTGTTCGGCGTGGGCGCGACGGCGGGCAACCTGCTGGGCGGCCGCCTGGCGGACCACTCCCTGCGCGCCACCCTGTTCGGCGGCCTGTCGTCCCTGATGCTGGTCCTCCTCCTGTTCCCCCTGCTGATGCGGGCGGAGTGGAGCGCGGCGCTGGCGGTCGCCCTGCTGGGCATGGCGGCGTTCGTCACGGGCTCCCCGCTCCAGCTGATGGTGATGGAGAAGGCGTCGGCGGCCCCCTCCCTCGCCTCCTCGGCCAACCAGGCGGCGTTCAACCTGGCCAACGCGGGTGGTGCGTGGCTGGGCGGCGTGGCCCTCTCGGCGGGCTTCGGTACGACGTCTCCCGCGCTGGCCGGTGCGGTGCTGGCGGTGCTGGGGCTGGGTGTGGCCGGTGTGGCGTACGGGGTGGACCGCCGGCGGGCCGTGGGGCACACGGGCCGGGTGGTGGCCGCGCACGTGCCGTCGGCCGTGGAGACTCCTAGTCACCGATGAACCACAGACACCCGCCGGGTGTCGCGGCGCAGGCCTCCAGCATCTCGGCGAGGTCGCGCAGGGCGGCCTCCTGGAAGGGGCTGGTGCACTCGCGTAGCAGCGCGGTGACCTCGGGGAGGGCGGCCTGGGCGTCGCTCTCGGTGAACCGGGTGTCGCGGTAGGGGTCGATCTGCGAGAGCCGGCCCTGTCCCGGCGGGACGAGTGTGTCCAGTGCGAGGGCGAGGGTTTCTCCGTGCTCGTACGACCGCCGTACGACGGTGTTCTGCCGCCGCAGCTCTATCTCGATGCCCATGTGTTCCAAAGTAACCGTGGGCTGGTGGGGCTTGGTCTGTGCGCCCCTGGGGACGAAGTGGCCGTCGGCCGCTCGCTTCTTGGTCAGTGTCGGGCTTCCGCGAGGTGGGTCAAGGGCGCGTTCCGCGTCGCCTTCGGCGATGGGCCTGCGGCCCACCCTTGACCCACCTCGCTCCAGCCCGGGGCAGAAGCGAGCGAGCGGCCCGGAGGAACAGTGGCCCAGTCCGGTACCGGGCCCATGGGTGAGCTGTGCCGTCCTGTCGGGAGGGGTGCGCGCTCGCGCCTCGCCAGCACGCCGGGCAGGCTTAGCGGCCTGCGGCCCGGTGGGGGAGGAGGGGGTGGCGGCCAGGGCTTGTGGGGTTCGTTCGTGAACAACCATTCCAAAACGACCCACCCGGGGCCCCGCCTCGTTGGGGCCCATTGGGGGGCGACCCAGGATGCGAGCGTAGTCGACGGTAGGGCCCGACCTGGCTCAGCCGGCCACTTCTTCAGTTCCTCAGCTCACACCACACCGTCTTGCAGTCGGGCCCCTGCATCACGCCCCAGCACTCGGCCAACGCATCCACGAGCGCCAGACCCCGCCCCGACTCCTCCGACTCCGTGGCGGAGAGGAGCACGGGCAACGCGCGCGGATCAGGATCGGTCACCTCGATACGGGTACGGCCGTGCCGAGCCGCCGTACCGATGACCCGTACGGTCACCGGCGTACCGTCACCCAAGTGATCGATGACGTTGGTCAGCAACTCGGTCGCACACAGACGGACGTCGTACCCGTGCTCCCGCAACCGGTGACGCAGATCCGGCGCGGCCTTCGGCGTCGCCAGCAGCTGGAACTCCAGGGACGTGATCACTGGTCCGCCGCCTTCCGCAGCACGGTGGCCAGGGCCCGCGCCGTGGTCGTGTTGCAGTTCCCGAGCGAGACGAGACCGGGGCTGTGCGAATCGGCGAAGCTCGGCAGGTCGACATCGAGGGACGGAAGCGTGATGCCGTGCAGGGCGAGGGCTGCGCGTAGTTCCTCTACGCACAGGGTGACGACGCAGGGCGCGGGGGAGTGGTCGGACATGTGGGGGCTGCAACCTTCTCTTCTGTGCGGTGTGTGACGAACGCCTCACAGAATGTCGCCGACCTCGCTACCGTGAAAGGGGTTTCGCGTTCGCGATCACGGCAGCGGAGGAGGATGAGCCATGGCTCGCGGCAAGGACATCGACGGTTCGATCAGCGTCCCCACCTTCTACGGCAAGGAGTTGCGGTGGAAGAGGGAGGCGGCGGGCCTGTCGCTGGAGGCGTTCCTCGAGGGCAGCTTCTACGGCAAGACCTACCTCAGCGACATCGAACGCGGGGAGCGACGCATGCCCCTCGACTTGGCCCGCCACGCGGATCGAGTCCTGGGAACGGACGGCTTCTTCGAACGCCGCTGCGAGGACGTGCGCAAGGCGAGGAAGAGTAGTCACGCGGAGTACTTCGCAGACGTACTTGAGTTGGAGAAGCACGGGCAGGAGTTCGAGGAGTGGGATCCGATGCTGATCCCGGGACCGCTTCAGCTGGAGCCGTACATCAGGGCCGTGGTCTTGTCTGCATTCCCCGCAGAGTCCGAGGAGAGGTTGGCGGCCAAGGTGGCTGATCGCCGTGGTCGTGCGTGGCTCTACGAGGACAAGGACTCGCCCGAGAGCTGGATCGTCCTACATGAGACAGTCCTGCTGCAGCCGATCCTTCCACCAAACGAAATGGCGGAACAGCTGGCCCACATCGTGGATGTGCTGCGCTACCGCCGAGCGTTTGCGCAACTTGTACCGCGGAAAATGGGTGCCCATCCCTTCATGATGGGCATGGCGAGGTTCATGACCTTTGCTGATGCGCCGCCAGTCATGTACACCGAGGGGATGTACAGCGGTCAGTTGATCGATGATCCAGCACTCGTGAAGCAGTACTCGAAGGCATACGGTCGTCTCAGGGCCGCTGCGCTGGATCCGGAAGCGTCCCTGAAGCACATTGAGCAAGTAGCTGAGGACTACCGAAATGGCAAGCAACCACATGCACTTGAGTGAAGCTCTTTGGTTCAAGAGCAGCTACAGCAACGGTGACGGCGGCCACTGCGTAGAGGTCGCCGACAACATCCCCGGCCTCGTCCCCGTCCGGGACTCCAAGCGCCCCGACGGCCCCACCCTCATCCTCCCCGCCACCGCCTGGACCCCCTTCATCACCGCGCTCAAGTCGCGGTAGCGAGCGACACGGCGGCCCACGTGTCGCACACCGTCGTTTCCACGTCGCGGTCGGTGGTGTCCTGCCGTGATTTACCGTGACGCTGGCGGAAGCGGCCCAGCGCTGTGGACAGGAGCTGTTCGAACTGGCCCGGCGCCCCGGGTTCCCGGAGCCGGAAGCCTCCTCTGGCGGAACGGAGTTCTACTCCTGGCGCGAGATCGCCGCATGGCTGGCCCGCGCCGGCCACGGCGTACCCGAAGAACCCCGTGACCTACTCATCGCCGACCGTGCCCTGCGGCTCGCCGACGCGCTGGAAGGTGCCGATGTACCGCCGGGCACCCTGCGCTCCCTCGGGCTGGTGAATGAGTGAGGCTGTCCGGCTGAACGGCCGCCGCCTGAGCGGGGCAGAGCTACAGCGGCTCCCCGCAGCTTCGGCAGGTGGACTCGCCATCCTCATAGATCATGCCGCAGCAGTACCTGGCGTCGCCGCCGGTCTCGTCGTCGCCCCACTCGCAGCCGAGCTCCTGGTGGATGGACAGGCCCTGCGGGTAACCGAAGTCGATGTCACAGCTGGGGCAGACGTACGAGGTCACGAACCGAACCTTCCAAGAGGCGATCGAACCGTAGCAGCGCGGCTGCACGGGGTCGCGAGGCCTGACAGTCACCCGGGGACGCCTTCGCCGAAGTAGTCGGGCAGCCCCAGCGGTCGCTCACGCGGCCCACCATATTCTCGGCGGAAGCGGGTTGTCGGTCTTTCGTTCAGAGCGCCGGCGACGCGAAGGGGGCGTGAGGCAGTGCCCCACGCCCCCAGCCGGTCTACACGCTTACCGCTTGCGGAACGACTGCACGTACCCGTTCGCCGGGGAGCCGACGCCCGTCACGTCGTCGTAGCCCTTGACCGCCGACAGAGAGCTGTCGTGGCCGAGGGTGCGGGCCGAGTACAGCAGGCCGCCCGTCGCGTCGAGGCCGTTGGCGAAGTCGACGCGGGCCACCGCGAGGCCGGAGCCCGTGGGGTTGTCGGTGACGTCGTGGTAGACGCCCCGCTTGCCGTACTTGGCGTAGATCGCGGGGTTGGCGAAGCCGAGAGGTGCGCCGCCGCGTGCCTCCTGGGCGAGGGCCTGGACCGCCGCGATGACCGGCGCCGCCAGCGACGTGCCGCCGATGCGGTACTCGCTGTACTGCTCCGTGCCGTCCGGGAAGGTCTGCGTCTGGCCGACCAGGAACCCGGTGTTGGGGTCGGCGATGGCCGCGATGTCGGGGACCACCCGGTTGCCGGCGGTGCTGTTCGCCTTGGCCAGGGAGTCGGGCACCACGCCCTTCTGGTAGTACGGCTGCGGCACCGTCTTGCTCGTGCCACCGCCCGCACCGGAGGTGAACGTGCCGGGGAAGTTCGCCCAGGTCTTGCCGTCGGCCGACAGGGAGGACTTCTCGGTGCCCCAGCCGGTCTCCCACAGGTACGAGTCGCCCTTGCCGACCGCCAGCGACGTACCGCCGACCGCCGTCACCCACGCCGAGTTCGCGGGGGTGTCGACCTGCTTGGTGCCGGTGTTGGCGACCTCGTCGCCGTTGTCGCCGGAGGAGAAGTAGAAGCCGATGCCCTGCACGGCGCCCAGCTGGAAGACCTGGTCGTACGCGGCGGCGAGGTCCGGCGTCTGGCTGGCCTCGATGTCGCCCCAGGAGTTGGAGACGATGTCGGCCAGGTGGTTGTCGACGACCTTGCCCAGGGAGTCCAGCAGGTCGTCGTCGTAGCAGGAGGCCGCGCCGACGTAGGTGATGTCCGCGTTCGGCGCCACCGCGTGCGCCGCCTCGACGTCGAGGGTCTCCTCGCCGTACCAGCCGGCCGCGCCGCACTCCTCGGTCTTGGTGTAGTTCTTCGGCAGCACCTGGTGCAGCCGGCCGGTCTTCCAGGCCGCGTCGCCGTTCTTCGCCGCGTACTGCGCGGCGTCGTAGGCGATCGTCGGTGAGGCGTACGCGTCCGTGATCGCGATGCGCACCCCGCGGCCGGTGTACGTGCCCGCGCCGTACGCGGCGCGCAGCTGCTTGCCGGTGTAACCCTTGACCGCGTACGGGATCGTCCGGCCGTAGGCGTCCGGGAGCGTCGTCGCGAGGTTCGAGCCGTAGTACGAGGAGAACGGGCCCGAGTTCTTGAACACCGCGTCGGGGGGCGGGAGCTGGTCGGCGTGGCGCGCCTTGTGGGGGGCGTTGTCCAGGCCGGTGACGGTGAGGACGGCGCCCTTGAGGGAGGCGGGCGCGGAGGCCGTCGCGGCCGGGGCGCGGTAGGTCTTCGCGCCCTTGGCGAAGTCGTGCAGCTGGGTGCCGAAGGCCTTCTCGGCGGCGGCCACGTCACCGGAGACGGCGACGTAGCGCGGGGTGACCTCGGTGACGGTCAGACCGGCCGACGTCAGCCAGGACTTCACGGCGGCCACCTGGGCCTTGGTGGCGCCGAAGCGGGCCTGGACCTGCTTGGCGTTCAGGTACTTGCCGTAGAGCGGGGAGGCGGGGTCGGACACCGCCCTGGCGTAGGCGGCGAGGCCGGCCGCGTCCCGGCCGGCCAGGTAGACGCGGGCCTTGACCCGGGCGCTGTCCGGGGTCGCGCCCTGGTCCGCCTTGGCCGTGGCCCACAGCGGCTTGGTGCCCTTCAGTACGACGCGTGCGGGGCTGTCGGCGGCGTGTGCCGCGGGTATGCCCAGCGCCAGCGCGCCGGCGATCAGCGGCAGTGTCGCTGCCATGCTCACACCGGCGCGTATGGTGGCGCGGTCGGATCTCATAGAACCCCCTGCGATGCGGTTCGCATGCATGTAGTGGCTGGTGCGTCATGCGATCCGCGCCCGGTCCGCGGCGGTGGAGCCGCGCGGTGGATCACACGATGGGGGTCACTCTCGCGATGAACCGTTCATGCCAGGGGAACGGGAAAGTCAAGAGAAGATCAAAGGGCGTTCATTTCAGACCGCTTCGCCCCTTGTGTCACGAACGCGGTTGCGCGCCCCGCTCCTTGAGCATCCCCGCCATCAGCTCGATCTCCGACTGCTGGGCGTCCACCATGCCCTGCGCGAGCCGCTTCTCCACCCCGACCGTGCACTTGTCCACACAGCCCTCGGCCATGTGGATGCCGCCCTTGTGATGGTCCGTCATCAGCTGGAGGTAGAGGACCTCCGCCTGCTTGCCGTCCAGCGACTGGAGCTTCTTCAGCTCGGTGTTCGTGGCCATCCCCGGCATCAGCGCGCCGTCCTTGCCGGCGGGCATGTCGCCCATGCCCATCCAGGTCATCGGCGGATCGGCCGACACCTTCGGCAGCCCCCACAGATCCAGCCAGCCCAGCAGCATCCCGCGCTGGTTGGCCTGCGTCTGCGCGATGTCGTACGCGAGCCGCCGCACCTCCTCGTTCTTCGTGCGGTCCCGCACGATGTACGACATCTCGACGGCCTGCTGGTGGTGGACGGCCATGTCCCGTGCGAACCCCGCGTCGGCCGACCGCGCGTCCGGCGTCCGCGTCTCCTGACCGCCGCCGTCCTGGGCGACCGCGTAGGTGATCGCGCCGGCCGCGACGAGCACCGCCGCCGCGGTCCCGGCGACCCAGCCGATGGAACGCCCGCTCACTTCGTGACCCCGCCGGTGCACGAGGCGCCCGGCTCGGGCGTCTGGGCACCCTGCACGTACGTCTCGAAGAACTTGTCCACTTCCGGGTCCTTCGCGCTCTTGACCGCCACCTGGTGTCCCCACGCCGACAGCAGCAGCGGGGCGTCCTGGTTCTCGTACGGGCTGATCAGCGAGTACGGCGTGCTCTTCACCTTCGCCGCGAGCGCGTCCACGTCCGCCTTGGGCGCCTTGGCGGTGTACGTCACCCAGACCGCGCCGTGCTCCAGCGAGTGCACGGCGTTCTCCTCCGGCACCGGCGCGGTGTACACGTCACCGTTGCAGTTCAGCCAGATCGGGTTGTGGTTGCCGCCGACCGGCGGGTGCATGGGGTACGACACCTTGGTCGTCACATGGGTGCGGGACAGCTTGCCCGACCAGGTCCGCACCCCGTCCTTGCCGGTGGTGAAGTGGCCGGAGTCGCCGGAGCCCTTGGCGTCACCGCTCGCGGTGGAGTCCTTGCCGTCCGACTGCGAGTTCACGAGCACCACGCCGCCCACGACGAGACCGGCGACGACCACCACGCTGGCGGCGATGACGAGGATCCGGTTGCGGCGTTCCCGGGCACGCTCGGCGCGCCGCATCTCGTCTATGCGCGCCTTGCGCGCGGCGGTGCTGCTGTTCTTGCCGGAGCCCATGAGACGTGTCCTTCTGCTGAGGAGTGGGTGGGGACGGGTGGGGCTCGCTGATCGTAATGCGGAATGGGCCGCCTTCCGTAGGGATCGCACGGCGGTACGGATGATTTGGCGCCAGGATGCGCATTACCTACGCTCGCCGTATGCGGCTGCTGCGCTCCACCGACCTGGCCCTGCGCGTCCTGATGCGACTCGCGGTCGCCGCCGGCGCCACCCCCACGACCCGCCAGGTCGCCGCCGACATGGAGGTGCCGTACACGCACGCCACGAAGGTGGTCGCCGAGCTCCAGCACCTGGGCCTGGTCGACGCCCGCCGGGGCCGGGGCGGCGGGCTGGCGCTGACGGAGAAGGGCCGCACGACATCCGTGGGCGCGGTGGTGCGCACCTTCGAGGGCGAGGGCGACGTGGTGGACTGCGAGGGCACGCCGGGCTGCCCGCTGCGCTCCGGCTGCCTGCTGCGGGGAGCACTGCGAAGGGCCCAGGAGGCGTTCTTCGCCAGCCTGGACCCGGTCACCGTCTCCGACCTCGTCACCGACCCGACCGGCCCCCTGCTGCTTGAAATCTCGCGGGGGCCGAAGGAACGGGACTGAGGCGCTGTCAGCCCTGCGCCAGCCACAGGTCGGGGCCGAACACCTCGTAGTGGATGTCGGCCGGGGCCACGCCCTTGCCGATCAGCTGGGCGCGGACGGCGCGCATGAACGGCAGCGGACCGCACAGGTACGCGCGCGTGCCGGGCCGTACGGCGATGTCCGCCAGGTCGACCAGGCCGGTGCGGGTGCCCGGCTCGGCGTCCCGCTCGTAGAAGAAGTGCACGTCGGTGTCGGACAGCTTGCCGGCGTAGGCGGTGTGGTCGGCGAGCAGGGCGTGGTCGGCGGGGGAGCGGTCGCCGTGGACCACGGTGACCGGGCCGCGGTGGCCGCGGGCGGCGAGGTCGGCCAGCATCGCGATCATCGGGGTCACGCCGATGCCCGCCGAGGCGAGCAGCACCGGGGTGTCGTCACCGGCGTCCAGGACGAGGTCGCCGTAGGGCTCGGACAGCTCCAGGACGTCACCGGGCCGCACGTGCGCGTGCAGGTGGGTGGAGACCTCGCCGTCGGGCGTGGCGTCCCCGTGCACCCGCTTGACGCTGAACTGGCGCACCGACTCGGCCGGTGCCCCGGTCAGGCTGTACTGCCGTATCTGCCGGGCGCCGTCGGGCAGGGTGACGCCGACGGAGACGTACTGACCGGCCCGGAAGGCCCTGACCGGGCCGCCGTCCGCCGGGCGCAGCCGGAAGGTGACGACGTCGGCGGTCTCCTCGACCCGCTCGACCACCTCCCAGCGGCGCGGGCCCGGGCCGCCGCTCTCCTCGTAGAGCCGCTTCTCGATCGCGATGAGCGCGTTGGCCATCAGCCAGTAGACCTCGTCCCAGGCGGCGGCCACCTCGGGGGTGACGGCCTCGCCGAGGATCTCGACGATCGCGGCGAACAGGTGCTCGTGGACGACCTGGTACTGCTCCGGCGCCACGCCCAGGGAGGCGTGCTTGTGGGCGATGCGGGCGAGCATCGCGTCCGGCCGCCGGTCGGGGTGGTCCAGCAGGTACGTGGCGAACGCGGCGATGGAGCCGGCGAGGGCCTGCCGCTGGGTGCCGGCGGCCTGGTTACCGCGGTTGAACAGGTCCCGCAGCAGTTCGGGGTGGGCGGCGAAGAGACGGTCGTAGAACCGCTCGGTGATCTCGCCGATGGCCGCGCCGACGGCGGGCAGGGTGGCACGGACGGTGGCTGCGGACTGTTCGGTCAGCATCACGACTCCTCAGGAGATGTAGGGTCTCCGCCACGCTATGAAAAGTTGCATCTGAGATGCAAATTAACCGGGCGTGGAATCCCTCACCCCCGTGCTCACCCCCGTGTCAGCGGGCGCCGCGCAGCGCCTGGACCGTGCCGGCCAGCTCGGGAGTGGCGCCGACGGTGTTCAGTGCCGCGCTCAGGACCTCGGAGTAGGTGCCGCGGGCGTCGGCGTAGCGCTCCCTGCCCTCGTCGGTGATGACGGCGTAGACACCGCGCTTGTCCCCCGGGCACAGGTCGCGAAAGGCGAAACCGGCCGCGAAGAGCCTGCCGACCAGCCGGGTCACCGAGCTCTGCCCGAGCCCGACCTTGTCGGCGAGTTCCTGCATGCGCAGCTCGCCGTCCTTCGCCTGGGCCAGGCATTCCAGGGCGCGGTACTCGGAGAGCCCGATGCCGTGCCTGCGTTGCAGGGCCTGGGCGAGCCGGCGCTCGACGTGTGCGTGCAGGGCGAGGACCTTCCCCCACATGGCCTGGTCGGACGCGGCGGCCGGCGTATGGGAGGTCGTGGTCATGGGTGCGGCTCCTTCTCAGCGGCGCGTTGACAACAAGATACATGTTCATGCAAGCTTCGTGCCCTGCTCCCGGATCCCCTGTCGCCGGGGATTCATGGCTCCGTGAACTTGCACGTACAAGCAAATACGACACAAGGACTCCCCATGCAGTGGCTCTACCTCGCTGTCGCGGACATCTTCGAGATCGCCGTCGCCATAGCGGCCGGCAAGGCCGAGGGCTTCAAGAACCGCAAGTGGACCGCCGTGACCCTGGTCAGCGGTGCCCTCGGGACCTTCTTCCTCAGCAAGGCGCTGCTGACCTTCGACGTCGGCGTCGGCTACGCCCTCTGGACCTCCGTCGCCGGTGTCGGCATCACCCTGCTCGGCGCGCTGCTCTTCGGTCAGCGCCTGGACTGGCGCAAGGGCCTCGGCGTCCTCGCCGTCATCGTCGGTGTCGTCGGCCTCCAGCTCAGCGGCGCCGCCTGAGGGGCCCGCCCGCCTCCACCCGCCTTCGGATCCACCCACCTTCACGAGGATCCGCCCACCTTCACGAGAGGACCCACCCGCATGTCCGACCCCGGCCGCTCCCCGGCCAACTCCTGGCTCACGCTCCTGCTCGCCGGAGTCTTCGAGATCGGCTACGCGCTCTCCGTCGGCGGCAGTCACGGCTTCACCCGGCTGTCCTGGTCACTGGTCGCCGTCGTGTTCTTCCTGCTCACCCTGTGGGCGCTGAGCGTCGCGCTGCGCACCATCGACGTCGGCGTCGGCTACGCGGTCTGGGCGGGGATCGGGGCGGCCGGCGCGGCGCTGCTCGGTCCCGTCCTCTTCGACGAGACCCTCACCGCGGTCCAGGCCGTGTGGCTCGGCGTGATCATCGCCGGGGTGGTCTGGCTCAAGCTCGCCGACAGGCCGGGCAAGCCCCGGGAAGCCGGACGTCCGGCGACGCCCGCGACCGGAAGCCGTGATCTGCGCGATGCCCCTCGCTGAGCCGGCCCGCTTGTACGGGTGACCGAGGCCGCCTCCCGGCGCCGCGCGGACGTTCCGCGGACCCCGCGGCCGGCGGGGGAGCGGCCGTCGGGCACCGCGCCGTGCGGTCCGGGCCGACCGCCCATTACGGATGCCGGTGCGGGCAGGCAAGATGGGCGGGAGAACGGTACACGTGCCGTACAGCAGGCCTTCGGCGCGAGGACGCTCGGGCGATCGGACTCCGCAACGCGCGTGAAATGCTGTTGTGGTGGGATGCTCAGGTGCCCGACCGCCTCCCGCAGTACGGGGACAGGCGGCCTGACCAGCAAGGATGGGGAAGCGGAAGATGGACAAGCAGCAGGAGTTCGTGCTCCGGACCTTGGAGGAGCGCGACATCCGGTTCGTACGCCTGTGGTTCACGGACGTGCTGGGCTTCCTCAAGTCCGTCGCCGTGGCCCCCGCCGAACTGGAACAGGCCTTCGACGAGGGCATCGGCTTCGACGGCTCCGCCATCGAGGGCTTCGCCCGGGTCTACGAGTCCGACATGATCGCCAAGCCGGACCCGGCCACCTTCCAGGTCCTGCCGTGGCGCGCGGAGACCCCCGGCACCGCCCGCATGTTCTGCGACATCCTCATGCCGGACGGCTCCCCGTCCTTCGCCGACCCGCGCTACGTCCTCAAGCGGGCCCTCGCCCGCACCTCCGACCTGGGCTTCACCTTCTACACCCACCCCGAGATCGAGTTCTTCCTGCTGAAGGACCGCCCGCTGGACGGCTCCCGCCCCACCCCGGCGGACAACTCGGGCTACTTCGACCACACCCCGACCAACGTCGGCATGGACTTCCGCCGCCAGGCGATCACCATGCTGGAGTCGATGGGCATCTCGGTGGAGTTCTCCCACCACGAGGGCGCGCCCGGCCAGCAGGAGATCGACCTGCGCTACGCGGACGCGCTGTCCACGGCCGACAACATCATGACCTTCCGCCTGGTGATGAAGCAGGTGGCGCTGGAGCAGGGGGTCCACGCCACGTTCATGCCGAAGCCGTTCTCCGAGCACCCCGGCTCCGGCATGCACACCCACCTCTCGCTCTTCGAGGGCGACCGCAACGCGTTCTACGAGTCCGGCGCGGAGTACCAGCTCTCCAAGGTCGGCCGCTCCTTCATCGCGGGCCTGCTCCGGCACGCCGCCGAGATCTCCGCGGTCACCAACCAGTGGGTGAACTCGTACAAGCGCATCTGGGGCGGCTCCGAGCGCACGGCGGGCGCCGGCGGCGAGGCCCCCTCGTACATCTGCTGGGGCCACAACAACCGCAGCGCCCTGGTCCGCGTCCCGATGTACAAGCCCGGCAAGACCGGCTCGGCGCGCGTGGAGGTCCGCTCCCTGGACTCCGGCGCGAACCCCTACCTGGCCTACGCCGTCCTCCTCGCCGCCGGCCTGAAGGGCATCGAGGAGGGCTACGAGCTCCCGCCGGGCGCCGAGGACGACGTCTGGGCCCTGTCCAACGCCGAGCGCCGCGCGATGGGCATCGAGCCCCTCCCGCAGAACCTCGGCGAGGCCCTGACCCTCATGGAGGGCAGCGACCTGGTCGCCGAGACCCTCGGCGAGCACGTCTTCGACTTCTTCCTGCGCAACAAGCGCCAGGAGTGGGAGGAGTACCGCAGCGAGGTCACGGCGTTCGAGCTGCGGAAGAACCTGCCGGTGCTGTAGGCGCGGCTTCCCTTTCCGCGGAAGGGCCGGCGGTCACAGGGCCGCCGGCCCTTCTTCCGTGCCGGTCGTAGGCGCGCGTCCGTGCGCGTACGAAGGCTGTCTCCGGCGGGCGGGCCTCACTATGATCCAGGCCCGGCGCGGAGGGGGCTCTATGGAGGACCAGTACCGCTCGCTCTACGAGCGGCTGCTCGGTGTGGTCTGGGCGGACCGCAAAGAAGCGGAGATCTACGGCGAGGCCGTGGAACTCTGTCTCGACGAGCCGGACATCGTCAGGCGCCTGGGCGCCCGCCCGGGTGCCACCGCCGAGGCCGTCCGGTCCGCCCTGGCCGCCGAGGCCAATGTCATCCGCGCCCTGGAGCCGGCCCGGGCGACACTGGAGATCTTCCGCACCCGGCTGTCCGGGTCCCGGCGGACCGAAGCCGACCAGGCGAGCCGCCTGCGGGCGATGACCTGGAACTGGCGGACCGGCAGCCCCCTGGCGCTCTGCTTCGTCACGCTGCTGCTGTGGTTACAGGACAAACCGGAAGCCGTGGTCTACGTGGGCGCGGCCCTGACCGTGGCCGCGGCCCTGGCCGCACTGTCGCGCGCCGAGGGCCGGCGCACCCTGGGCCTTGCGCTGGTGTACCTGTGTCTGTCCCCGGTGGGGGCGTTCCGTTCCCTGCGGGCCGGCCGGGCGGGGAACATCTGGGCGGAGGACCTCCGGGGCAACGGAGTCGAACCGCTGATGAAACGGGTGCTGGACGCCCTGCTCGGGGACGACCCGGACGAACTGCTGTTCCCGGACAGCTATGAGGGGTTCCGGACCAGCGCGGGCCACGCCTACTTCGTGCCCAGCGTGGGAGCCGAACAACTCACCCGCAAAATGGGACACATGGACGGCGGAACCATCGCCATCTGCGGCCCCAGGGGTTCCGGGAAGACCACGCTGCTCGAACACTGCGTCGCCGAGAACGACTTCTCGGTGATCACCTCGGCACCGGCGACCTTCACCCCGCAGGACTTCCTCGTCTCCCTGTTCTCCGCCCTGTGCGAGCGCTACATCAAAAGCGAGGGGTACCAGGTCCCCGACTTCACGCGGATCACCACCACGGGGCGAGCCCTGCGGCGCGTGCTGCCCTGGCTGAGGCGCGCCACCGGATGGATGGCCTACGCCGTTCCGGCGGTCCTCCTGATCGGCCTCGGCACCTTCGCCGCGATGCGCTCCCTGGAACAACGGCACGGACGGCTCCTCACCCAGCGGACGCGTCACTACCTGGACGAGGTCACGAGCCTGGTGACCGACGTCTGGCGGGGCGAGAACATCGGAGCGGGGCTGGCACTCGCCCTGCTGGGCGTGATGGTCTGGCGGGCCAGGAGGAACCGGGTCGTGCTGCGGACGCTCAAGGACCTGTGGGCGTGGGGCACCGCCGCTTGCGGGCTGGTCCTGGTGGCCGTACCGGTCGTCTCCGTCTTCCGCGACCCGGAGCTGGAGCGCGGCTGGGACCGGCTCCTGGCGGACGACTTCGCGTCCGTGTCCCTCATGATCTGCGCGCTGGTGTACCTGTTCTCCGACTCCGGCGCTGACGGGCACGTGTCCGTCGGCCGGTGGGACATCCCCCGCCGGCGGGTTCACGCGGCCTGGCGGCTGCTGAGCGTGGCGGGCGTCGCCTATGTCTACGTCCGGCACGAGGCCCTGCGCGCCCTGGTCACCGACGCCGACAACCCGGTGCGTGTGCTGTCCGTGCTGACCGGAACGGCGCTCATCAAGATCGGCAAGTGGAGTCCCAGGCCGGGCGAGCCCCACCTGGTGAGGCGGTGCCGCAACCAGCTGTACCGGTTGCAGACCGTCCAGAGCAGCACGTCCACCCTCACGCTCGGCCCCGCCCCGGTCGTCTCCCTGGGCAGCTCGCACGCCACCGCCGTCACGACCGTTCCGCCGAACCTCCCCGCGCTCGTCGCGGACTTCCGGGAGCTGCTGGCGGACATCGCGCGGACCAGGTCCCTGCAGGGCAAACGGACCGTCATCGCCATCGACGAACTGGACCGGCTGGGCAGTGACGCGAAGGCGCTCGCCTTCCTCGGTGAGGTGAAGGCCGTCTTCGGCGTCCCCCACGTCCACTACCTGGTGTCGGTGGCCGAGGACGTAGGAGCCGCGTTCGTCCGCAGGGGGCTGCCCTACCGGGACGCCACCGACAGTTCCCTGGACGACGTCGTCCACGTGCAGCCGGGCACCCTCGCCCAGTCCGGGATGATCCTGCAGAAGCGCGCCCCGGGCATATCGCTCCCGTACGTGGTCCTGGTGCACGCCCTGTCCGGAGGCATCCCGAGGGACCTGGTGCGCTACGGCCGCCGCGTCTGGGAGACGAGGAAGAAGGCCCGTACGCTCGAGCTGTCGGACATCGCCCGCACCCTCGTCCTCGACGAGCTGTACGAGACCCTGTCGGGCTTCCGTGTCCTGCTCGGCCGGCAGGAATGGACCGAGGCCGCCAGTCCGGTGCTGGAGTCCTTCCGGAGGCTCATGGCGCGCCTGGACTCGAGGCCCGGCGATATGCGCGCCCTGCGCCGGGAACTCACCGATTTCGCGGAAGGACGGCGCCGGTTCGACTTCTCCGGCGGCTCGCCGGCCCTCGGGGCGGAGACCTCCAGACTGCTGGTGGAGGCGTCCGCCTACGCGTACTTCTCGCTCACCCTGCTGGACATCTTCGGCAAGGAGGGCTTCACCAGGCGCAGCGCGAGGGCGAGCGCGTCCCCCGACGGGGATCCGCAGCTGCTCGCGGAGGCCCGGCAGGAGCTGGCCGTGTCGCCGTACACGGCCAGATCGCTGCTG